>JAEZZV010000069.1 GCA_023418375.1 Actinomycetes bacterium
CGCCCCGGCACCCGAACCGCGACCGCCGGAGCGCGTGCCCGGCTTCCCGCCCGTGGCGGCGGCCCGCTCGGCCGCGGCCTTGCGCTTGGCGGCCGCGTGGTACGGGCGGTCCTCGGCCTTGGGCGTCGGGCCCTTGCCCTCGAGCGCACGACGGCCCTTCCCGCCGGTGCCGACGGTTGCGCCCTTCTTCGAGCCCGGCTTGCGCGTCGCGCCCCGCCGCTGCGAGTTCCCCGCCATCAGTCCTCGCCTCCCAGCGTCCAGCGCGGGCCCGTCGGCGAGTCCTCGACGACGATCCCCGCCTCGGCCAGCCGCGCCCGGACGGCGTCGGCGGTGGCCCAGTCCCGCTCGGCGCGGGCCTTCGCCCGGGCCGCCAGCTCGGCGGTGACCAGGGCGTCGAGCGCGCGGGTGGCCCGCGAGTCGTCGCCCGTGCCCGCCCAACGGACGGGGTCGAGGCCCAGCACCTCCAGCATCGCACGGACGGCGACCAGCGCCGCACGCACCTCGTCCGGCGTCCCGTCCGCGAGCGCGATGTTGCCCGCGCGCACGTGCTCGTGCACGACGGCGAGCGCCGCGGGGACGTTCAGGTCGTCGTCCAGCGCGGCCGCGAAGGCGGCCGGAAGCTCGGCCGTCGCGGGCTCGGCGTCGGTCACGGGGACACCGGCCTCCCGGACGCGCTCGGTGGCGCGCTCGACGAAGCCGGCGATGCGCGCCCAGGTCGCTTCCGCCTCGGGCAGCGTGTCCGCGTTCCACTCGAGGGTCGAGCGGTAGTGGGCGGCCGTGAGCGCGTACCGCAGCACCACGGGGGTGGTCGCCGCGAGCACGTCGGACACGAGCAGGAAGTTCCCCAGCGACTTGCTCATCTTGGCGCCGTCGACGTTGAGCAGGCCCGCGTGCAGCCAGGTGCCCGCGAAGCCGTCGCCCGCGGCCCTCGACTGCGCGAGCTCGTTCTCGTGGTGCGGGAAGCGCAGGTCACGCCCGCCGCCGTGGATGTCGAAGTCGGCACCCAGGTACCGACGGGCCATCGCCGAGCACTCGAGGTGCCAGCCCGGTCGGCCGCGGCCGTACGGCGTCGGCCAGGCGGCGGACTCCGGCTCGCCGGGCTTGGGTGCCTTCCACAGGGCGAAGTCGCGCGGGTCGCGCTTGCCGGATCCCTCGCCCGCTCCGTCGTCATCGCCCGGGAGGTCGTCGGGGCGCTGGTTGGTCAGGGCGCCGTACTCGGGCCACGAGCGCACGTCGAACCAGACGTCGCCGTCGCGCCCGACGTAGGCGTGGCCGCCCGCGACCAGCCGGTCCATGAGCTCGACCATCTCCGTGACGTGCCCGGTCGCCCGTGGCTCGTAGGTGGGCGGCAGTACGCCGACGGCGTCGTAGGCGCCGGTGAACTCGCGCTCCCACCGGGCTGCCCAGGCCCACCACGGCACGCCCTCCTCGGCGGAGCGCTGCAGGATCTTGTCGTCGATGTCGGTGACGTTGCGCACGAACGTCACCTCGAACCCGCTGCGGCGCAACCAGCGCACGAGCACGTCGAAGCCGACGGCCGTCTTGACGTGACCGATGTGGGGCGGGCCCTGGACCGTGGCGCCGCAGACGTACAGCCCCACGTGGCCGGGGCGGAGCGGCACGAGCTCACGCGTGGTCCGGGTGGCCGAGTCGTACAGGTGCAGCGTCACCGCGCCAGGTTACCGGCGCGGCATCGAGCGGGTGAGCGGCTGTGTCGCGGCTGGACCTGGCACGCCGCGGCGGCAATGATCGGGGCATGGCGCACGCAGTGGTGGCGACCTCGTACGGCGGGCCCGAGGTCCTCGATGTGATCGAGTTCGACCCAGGGCACCCCGGGCCGGGCCAGGTCCTGGTGGACGTGCGGGCCTGCGGCGTCAACGCGTCGGACTGGAAGCGGTACTCGGGCGCGTGGGGCACCGACCCCGGCGACCTGCCGATCCGGCTCGGCCAGGAGTGCGCCGGCGTCGTCACAGAGGTCGGCCCGGACGTCCAGGGGGTGGCGGTCGGTGACGAGGTCATCGCCTACCGCGTCGCGGGCGCCTACACCGACCGCCTCGTCGCCTCGGTGGACGCCCTGACCCCCAAGCCCGCCGGGCTCGCGTGGGAGAAGGCCGCGGGCCTGATGGTCACGGGCGCGACGGCGGTGCACGCGCTGAGCGCCACCAAGGTCGGCGCCGGCGACACCGTGCTCGTGCACGGCGCGAGCGGCGGCGTCGGGTCGATGATCGTGCAGCTCGCCCACGCCAAGGGCGCCCGGGTCATCGGCACGGCCGACCCCAGCAACCACGAGTACCTCGTCGACCTGGGCGCGACGCCCGTCGGCTACGGCCCCGGGCTGGTGGACCGCGTGCGCAAGGCGGCGCACGGCGAGCTCACGGCGGCCATCGACGCGTCCGGCACGCGGGAGGCCCTGGACACCTCCGTCGCGCTGATCCGCGACCGGCGCCGCGTCGCGACGATCGTGGGGTTCAGCTACGGTGCCGCGCTCGGCATCAAGCTGCTCGGCAACGGGCCGGGGGCCGACCCGGGCGTCGAGATTCGCGCGGCCGCGCGCCCGCAGCTCGCGCGCCTGGTCGAGCAGGGCCGCCTGAACGTGCGGGTGGGTGCGACCTACCCGATGCACGAGGCCGCGCGGGCGCACCGCGCGGGTATCGAGATGCGCGTGCAGGGCAAGATCATCCTCATCCCCGGTGAGGTGCCGGCACGAGCAGCGCAGTCGCGATCGCGGCGACTCCTTCGCCGCGGCCGGTGAAGCCCAGCCCGTCGGTGGTCGTCGCGGCCACCGAGACGGGCGCCCCGCAGGCCGCGGAGAGCGCCGCCTCGGCCTCCGCACGCCGCGGGGCCAGGCGCGGGCGGTTGCCGACGACCTGCACCGCGACGTTGCCGACGTCGTAGCCCGCCGCCCGGACGCGGGCCACGGC
>JAEZZV010000126.1 GCA_023418375.1 Actinomycetes bacterium
GCCCCCGCCCCCGCCCGGACGCCGCGCATCAAGCGCTCCGCCGCCGTCCCGCGCCCCAGCGAGCCCGTGGACCCCGAGATCGTGCCCGCCGAGGCGATCCCGCTCTCCGAGGCCGCGCTCGCCGCGCTCGACGAGGGCGAGGCCGAGTGGACACCCACGTTCGACCTGCATCCCTCCGCCCCGCAGCCGGCCGGCGTGGCCGACGACGAGGCGGCCCCCGAGGAGCCGGCCAGCGAACCGGCCCCCCAGCCCGAGGAGGCCCCCGTGGCCATCGACACCACCCACACCACTCCCGCGGCGCCTCCCGCCCCGCGGCCGCCCGCAGCGGCCGAGTCGGCTCCGCCGGGGGAGAACGCGAGCTTCCGCGGAGCGGCCGACCAGGCGATCCGCGTCGACGTCGCCGTCCTCGACGCGCTCATGCGTCAGGTCAGCGAGCTCGTGCTCGCCCGCAACGCCATCGCCCGGCTCGCCGAGGCCGACGGTCGTCTGGACCTCGCCCGCGCCTCGCAGCGCCTGAGCCTCGTGGCCGGGGAGCTGCAGGAGGGCGTCATGAAGACGCGCATGCAGCCGATCGAGCACGTCTGGTCGAAGGTGCCGCGCATGGTGCGCGACCTCGCCGCCTCGTGCGGCCGCCAGGTCCGGCTCGACATGACCGGTGGCGACACCGAGCTCGACCGCAGCCTCCTCGAGGCGATCAAGGACCCGCTGACGCACCTCGTGCGCAACGCCGTCGACCACGGCATCGAGCCGCCGGAGGTCCGCACCGCCGCGGGCAAGCCCGCGAGCGGCGTCGTCGGCCTGCGGGCGTACCACGCGGGCGGCCAGGTGGTCGTCGAGGTGTCCGACGACGGCGCCGGCATCAACCCCGAGCGCGTCGGCGAGAGCGCGGTGCGCAAGGGCGTGCGGACGCAGGAGCAGATCGACGCGATGCCGCCGGCGGAGATCCTGCGGCTGCTCTTCCTGCCCGGCTTCTCCACCGCGACGACGGTCACGAACGTCTCGGGCCGCGGCGTCGGGATGGACGTCGTGCGGACCCGGATCGAGGCGATCGGCGGCACCGTCGACGTCGACTCCGTGGTCGGCAAGGGCACCACCTGGCGGATGCGCATCCCGCTGACGCTCGCGATCATGCCCGCCGTCCTGGTCGCCTGCGACAACCAGACGTACGCGCTGCCCCAGTCGAGCCTGCTCGAGCTCGTCGCCCTCGACGACCCGGCCACGTCCGTGGAGCACGTGCACGCCGCACCGGTGTACCGGCTGCGCGGCGAGCTGCTGCCGCTGGTGGACCTGCGCGAGGTGCTGGCCCTGCCGGCGCGGGCCGACGGCGCCGGCGTCGTCGTGGCCGTGCTGCAGGCCGACAACACCCGCTTCGGCCTGGTCGTGGACCGGGTGCTCGACAGCGAGGAGATCGTCGTCAAGCCGCTCGCGGCGCAGCTCAAGGCGATCGGCCTGTACGCGGGCGCCACGCTCTTGGGCGACGGCGCCGTCGCGCTCATCCTCGACGTCCCGGGCCTGGTGCGCCGGGCGATGGTCGTCGAGACCGAGGACGCGGACCTGCGCGCGGGCGACGAGACGGCCGCCGCCGCGACGACGCAGCAGCTGCTGGTCGTGGGTATCGGCGCGGAGCGCCGCGTCGCGATCCCGCTCGCCGAGGTGACGCGGCTGGAGAAGCTGCCGGCCGACGTCCTCGAGGTGGTCGGGGGCCGCGAGGTCGTCCAGTACCGCGGCGCGATCACGCCGCTGGTCCGTCTCCCGCACGTGCTCGGCACGTACGCGGAGACCGACAGCGAGCTCACGGTCATCGTGGCGACGCGCGGTGAGCGCAGCGTCGCGATCGCGGTCACGGAGATCGTCGACATCGTCGAGGACGACGGCACGCGGCACAGCGACGTCGCCGGCGACGTGCTCATCGGCTCGGCCGTCCTGAAGGACCGCGTGACCGAGCTGCTCGACGTGCGCGCGGTCGTCGCCTCGGCCGACCCGCACTTCTTCGACTCCGAGGACCTCTCCGCCGCGATCGCGGTGGCCGACCTGGTGGGGGTGTGACATGGCCGACCAGCTCGCAACGTTCGTGGTCGACGGATCGCTGTACGGGGTGGACGTCATGCGCGTCCAGGAGTCGCTGCGGCACCAGCCGCGCACGCCGGTGCCCCACGCCTCGGCGGCCAGCGCCGGCCTGGTGAACCTGCGCGGCCAGGTGGTGCTCGCCATCGACCTGCGGGTGAGCCTCGGCCTCCCGCCGGCCCCGGAGGGCGCCGAGCCGATGATGGTCGTCGTCCAGGTGCACGGTGAACCCGTGAGCCTGCTCGTCGACCAGGTCGGCGACGTCGTCGAGGTGGACCCCGAGTCGTTCGAGGCCCCGCCGAGCACGCTCGAGCCCGAGCTGCGGCAGTTCGTCAAGGGCGCCTACAAGCTCAGCGACAGGCTGCTCCTGGCGCTCGACGTCGAGCGCGCCGTCGCCGCCTGACGCCCGCGGGCCTGCACCACCTGCACCACCTGCACCACCTGCACAGCACAGCTCACGGAGGAACCCGGATGGCACGGACGCCAGATCCGATCGACGACGCTGCCCCGGGATCCGCCCCGCCGCCCACCGACGACGAGGGTCGCGCAGGGCGCTCGCTCGCGCTGACCCGGCTCGCCGCGGCGGCGCGGCGTGGCCCTCGTCGGCACTCGGCCGACGTGCCCGGGTCCGACGGCGAGACCCCGCCGCCGCCCGCGTCCCGGCGGCGCGGGCTGCCCGGGCTGCGCGGGCCGCGACTGGGGATCTCGGCGCGCATCCTCGGCGTCGTCGGGGTGCTGGTGGTCTCCGCCGCCATCGCGGGCGGCGTCGCCGTCGTCGGGATGACGCGACTGGCCGAGGAGACGCGCTCGGTCGTCGAGACGCAGGAGGGTCTGGGGGACGGGATCGCCGCGGTCGACCGCGCGCAGTCCGAGGCGCGACTGGTGATCGCTCAGGTCGCGGGCGCCGGGTCGTCCGCGCAGCGCCAGCTCTGGCTCGGCCGGATCACAGGCGCCGACGCCGAGATGGACACGGCGACGGCCGCGGTCGACGCGCTCATCGGTGCGGGGAGCGCCCAGCCCGACGACGACTGGCTCTCGTTCCTCGAGCGCTGGGCGAAGTGGAAGGAGATCCGCGACGGGGACCTCGTCCCGGCGGCGGAGGCGGGCGACCTGCTGCAGTTCGAGTCGATCCGGCTCTCGGCCGCGCAGCCGCTGGCCGACGGCTTCGTGCTCGACCTGGAGAACGTCCGCGAGACCGTGCGCGCCCGGATGACCGAGGTCGCCGACGAGGCGGACTCCCACGCCGACCGGACCCGGCTGCTCGTGGCGGGTGTCATCGGCGTCGGTGCCCTGCTGGCCGTCGTGGCCGGCATCCTGGTGGCCCGCTCGGTGCGCCGTTCGGCCGCCGAGGTGGAGGCCGCGCTCGAGGCCCTCGCCCGCGGCGACCTCACGGTGACCGCACGCGTCGACACGGACGACGAGCTCGGCCGCATGGCCCGCGGGCTCACGCACGCGCAGGGCACGCTGCGGACGACGCTCGCCGAGGTCGCCGAGGCGTCCGGCACGATCGCCACGGCGGCGACCCAGATGTCCGCGACCGGTCAGCAGATCGCGGCCGGCACGCAGGAGATGTCCGCGCAGGCGGGCGTCGTCGCGTCGTCGGCGGGCGAGGTGAGCCGGCACGTGCAGGCCGTCGCCGCCGGGACCGAGCAGATGGACGCGTCCATCCGGGAGATCGCGCAGAACGCCCAGGAGGCCGCCGGCGTCGCCGCGCGGGCCGCGGCCATGGCGGACGCGACGAACGCCCAGGTGGCGCGGCTGGGCACGTCGTCGCAGGAGATCGGCGAGGTCGTCAAGGTCATCACGCAGATCGCCGAGCAGACCAACCTGCTCGCGCTCAACGCGACGATCGAGGCGGCCCGGGCGGGCGAGGCGGGCCGCGGGTTCGCCGTCGTCGCCGGCGAGGTCAAGGAGCTGGCGCGGGAGACCGCAGCGGCGACCGAGGACATCTCCCGGCGCGTCGCCGCCATCCAGGCGGACACCGGCTCCGCGGTCGCGGCGATCGGCGAGATCGCGCAGATCATCGCCCAGATCAACGACTACCAGCTCACCATCGCCTCGGCGGTGGAGGAGCAGACGGCCACCACCAACGAGATCGGCCGGGGCGTCACGGAGGCCGCGGGCGGATCCAGCGAGATCGCCTCGACGATCGTGGGCGTCGCCGCGGCCAGCGCGTCCACCAGCGCGTCGATGAGCGACCTGGAGTCGTCGATCGGTGACCTCGCCCGCCTCTCCGAGGACCTGCGGACGCGGGTGGCGGCCTTCACGTACTAGGGACACCAGGGCTCGGGTGCGGCCGCCTTCCGGGGCCGGACGGCGCACCCGCCACGAACACGGACCGGTCGCGCCGACGGGCTCACAACCAGGCGCGACCGGTCCGTCTCGACGGTCCCACCTGAGTGTCGTTGCTGCACGGACGGCGCCGGGTGAAGTCGCGACCGCCGCGGCGCCGCGGAAGCGGGCGTTAACGACCGGTTTCCGGCCTATGAAGTCATCCCCCTGGACTGGTCACGATCGGACGCTCCCGGCCGATCAGTCGTGCAGAACTGATCGAGGAGAGGATCACCGATGGCTACCGCACTGCAGGCCCCCCAGCGCACCTCCGTGGCGCACGCCGACGTCCCGCGCCAGCGCTCCGCGCCCGGCTCCGCCCCGGCGGGCGCGCCGACCGGAGACACGCGGCCCCGTGGCCGCAGGTTCGGTCTCTCGCTGGTGACCGGGTCCGTGCGCACGAAGATCCTCGGGACCGTCGCGGTGTTCCTCGTCGCGGCTCTCGCGAGCGGCGTCATCGCGGTGCGCTCCATGCGCGATCTGTCGGCGAACACGGCGCAGCTCGCGTCCATCCAGGAGGACCTCTCCGCTCCGCTGCAGACCGTGCACCAGGGTCAGCTCAAGGCGCGCATGATCGTCGCGCAGATCGCCGCGGCGCCGTCCGACGCCGACAAGGACGCGTGGCTCGCCGACCAGGAGGCCAACGACGCCGAGATCGCCGCGGCAGCGGCGGCGTACGAGGCGACGATGGCGGCCGCGAACGCCGAGCCGTCGGAGTCGTGGCTCCTCTTCGTCGAGGGCTGGGCCGAGTGGCAGCGGATCCGTGACACCGCGCTCGTCCCCGCGGCCCTCGCCGATGACCGCGAGGAGTACGAGGAGATCCTCCAGACCCAGTCCGAGCCGGTGAAGGACACCTACGTCGACGCGCTCGACGCGGTCGCCGCCGAGATCGTCGCCTACGTCGGCAGCGTCGCCACGACCTCCGCCGACGACGGCGCGTCGTCGGAGCGCACGATGTTCCTCGTGCTCGGGGCCGTCGGTCTGCTGACGCTGGCTCTCGGCTACCAGGTGGCCCGCACGATCCGCCGGTCCGTCGTCGAGGTGCAGGGCAGCGTGGGCGCGATGGCCGCCGGCGACCTCACGGCCGAGCCGACCGTGCACGGCGACGACGAGCTGGCGCGGATGGCGGCCGAGCTCGTGGTCGCTCAGCGGGCCCTGCGTGAGGCGCTGTCCGGTGTGTCCGAGACGAGCCTCGCGATGGCGGGGGCGGCGGAGGAGATGTCGGCGGCGGGGTCGCAGGTGTCGGCGGGTGCCGAGGAGACGTCGGCGCAGGCCGGTGTGGTGGCGGCTGCTGCGGAGCAGGTGTCGCGGAACGTGCAGGCGGTGGCGGCGGGTGCCGAGCAGATGGGTGCCTCGATCCGGGAGATCGCGCAGAACGCGCACGAGGCGGCGAAGGTCGCCGAGCAGGCGACGTCGGTGGCGGTGTCCACGAACGACACGGTCGCGAAGCTGGGTGTGTCCAGCCGGGAGATCGGCGACGTGGTCAAGGTCATCACGACGATCGCGGAGCAGACGAACCTGCTGGCCCTGAACGCGACGATCGAGGCGGCCCGTGCCGGCGAGGCCGGCAAGGGCTTCGCGGTGGTGGCCGGTGAGGTCAAGGAGCTGGCGCAGGAGACCGCCAAGGCGACCGAGGACATCGCCCGCCGCGTCGACGCGATCCAGGCCGACACCGACGGTGCCGTGGCGGCCATCAGCCAGATCTCGGCGATCATCGCGCAGATCAACGACTACCAGATGACGATCGCCTCGGCCGTGGAGGAGCAGACCGCGACCACCAACGAGATGTCGCGCGGGGTCACCGAGGCCGCCACGGGCGCCGGCGAGATCGCCGCCAACATCACCGGCGTCGCCACCGCTGCGCAGTCCACGACCGAGGTGCTGACGCAGATGCAGGGTGCCATCGGCGAGCTCGCCCAGATGTCGGAGGACCTGCGCACCCGCGTCGGGGCCTTCCGGATCTGACCGGACTCCACCGCCTGCGAAGGGCACCCGGGCCCCGCTCCGCACGTCGGAGCGGGGCCCGAGCTCGTTCTGCCCCACGGCCGTTAACGCGCACCTCACCCACGCGTAACGGTCACACCGGCCTGGTCTTGGCCGATTCCCATGGCGAACCGCCCCTTCCCTCCAGGAGCAGACATGCCCGCCATCACCCGTGCCGCCACGTCGACAGTGGTTCCGAGGCCGCGGACCGCGCCCGCGGCGGAGAGCACCCCGGACCGCGCGGAGCAGGCGGCACAGCCGCGCTCCCGGCGCCGGTCCATCAAGGACGTGCCGATCCGCACGAAGATGATGACCGTCGTCGTCATCCTGTCGGTCGAGCTCGTGGGGATGGCGGCGCTCGCCAGCACCTCGATCGGCGCGCTGCGCGACGAAACCGCCTCCCTGGCGGCCGCCCAGGGCACCGTCGGCTCGGGGCTGATCGCGGTGAAGGACGCCCTCTGGTCGGTGCGCAACACCGTCACGTCAATCGGGGCCTACCCGCTCGACATGAAGGAGGCCCAGGCCGAGAAGCTGCAGGCCGCCTACGGCACGCTCGAGGAGGTCGAGACGGCCTTCCTCGCGGCCTTCACGTACGCGACGGGCACCGAGCCGTCGGGCTGGGCCGCATACCAGGCCGCGTTCGAGGAGTACCGCGCGGTGGTCGACGGCGAGCTCATGGACGCCGCGATGACCGGCGACCCGGAGGAGTGGGCAGCCGTGCGCGACGCCGGCGCCGCCGAGAAGGGCGGGGTCATGGTCGAGTCGCTCACGGTCGTCGAGGCCGACGTCGCGACGGCCATCGCCACCGTCGCGGACAGGGCCGACGACGAGGCGGCCGGCGCCCTCCGGACGCTGATGATCCTCGCGGCGGTGGGCGTCGCCGCGGCCATCGCCCTGGGTTGGTGGTTCGCCAACTCGATCCGCTCGACGGTCATCAACGTGAAGGGCTCCGTGGACGCCCTGGCCGCCGGCGACCTGACCGTGCGGCCGTCCGTCGACCGGGAGGACGAGCTCGGCCGGATGGCCGCCGCGCTCGGCACCGCGCAGGACTCCCTGCGGGAGGCGCTGTCCGGCGTCGGGGAGGTGTCGGGTGCGGTCGCCGCGTCGGCCGAGGAGATGTCGGCGGCGGGGTCGCAGGTGGCGGCTGGTGCGGAGGAGACGTCGGCGCAGGCGGGTGTGGTGGCGGCTGCTGCGGAGCAGGTGTCGCGCAACGTGCAGGCGGTGGCTGCGGGTGCTGAGCAGATGGGTGCGAGCATCCGGGAGATCGCGCAGAACGCGCACGAGGCGGCGAAGGTCGCCGAGCAGGCCACGCAGATGGCTGCGGTGACCAACGACACGGTGGCCAAGCTGGGTGTGTCCAGCCGGGAGATCGGTGACGTGGTCAAGGTGATCACCACGATCGCGGAGCAGACGAACCTGCTGGCGTTGAACGCGACGATCGAGGCGGCGCGGGCCGGTGAGGCCGGTAAGGGCTTCGCGGTGGTGGCCGGTGAGGTCAAGGAGCTGGCGC
>JAEZZV010000201.1 GCA_023418375.1 Actinomycetes bacterium
GGGCACGAGCGACCGCCGGCTGGCCGCGTTCGCGCAGCGACGCCTGGCCGGCGTGAGCGTGGCATGCACCGAGCTCGGCGTCGCGGCGCCCGTGGTGTGCGACCTCGCGCTGACCCCTGCGTCCGCGCTCGCCGCGGCGCGCGTCTGGGCGGAGGCCGGCGTCGACGCGGTGGCGGCGTACAACGACGACGTGGGTCTGGCGGTGCTGGCGGGCCTGCGCGACGCAGGCGTGATCGTGCCGGACGACGTCGCGGTCATCGGCGTGGACGACATCCCGGCGGCCGCGCTGGCCAGCCCCGCGCTGAGCTCGGTCGACCAGGCGATCGACCGGCAGGCCGCCTACCTCGCCGCCTGCACGCTCGCGGCACTCGACGGCGAGCCGTGGCCCGAGCGGCCGGGGGACCTGCACACGGTGGTCGCCCGGGCGTCCAGCGCCCCGCGGCGCCAGGTGCCCGAGCGCTGAGGCCCGCGCACGGACGGCCCGGCCCCCGGGGGGACCGGGCCGCCGCCCGTGGGGGACGGGACGCTCAGGGCGTCGGGTAGTCGGTCACGAAGACGGGCTGCCCGATGCGGGTGGTGTCGGCCGCCTCGCCGACGTCGTTGACCACGTGGGTGATGGTGCCGGCGGCCAGGTTGACCGTCATGACGTGGTGCAGGCGCACCCCGGGGCGCTCCGGCACCGCGAACCCGCTGGTCGTGACGATCGACGGGTCGTTCTGGTTGAACACGTAGACGCCGGCGCCGGTGAGAGAGTGTCGCTGGACGTCGTCGCCCACCCGGTAGCCGGCCCAGCCGAGGGTGCCGTCGGGCTGCGTCCAGTCCGCCTGGGTCGGCGGGTCGTACGGCAGCTCGTTCTGGTAGAGCACGACAGTGCCGTCCTCGCCGTTCCACACGGTGTTGAACTGCTGGAAGTGCTCGACGAACAGTCCGGTCGCGGTCACGCGATCGCCGTTCACGACCACGCCGTTCGCGGCCGTGTTCGTCGCCCAGCGGTCGGTGTCCCCGTTCACGCCCGCGGTGAAGCCCTCGATGCCGTGGTCGGCCCGCCAGACCCAGGTGTGGTCGACCAGGACGTCGTCGGCGTCGATGCGCAGCGCCACGTCGGTGCGGCCGACGTGCGGGCCGCCGACGCGGAAGTAGACGTCGCTCAGCGTGATGGGGTTCGCCGCCGAGCCGCCGCCGTGCCGTGGGCCGTGGCCGTGCCCGTGGCCGTGACCGCGTCCGCCGCCCACCACCATGAGCGCGTCGGACGCCTGCTCCCCCGCGTCGATCGTGACGCCCGCGACGACGACGCCCGGCACGTCGGAGACCACGACGGGCGTGGCGCCGTCGGCCGAGGTGAGGGTCGCGTGCCCCATGCCGAGGACGACGGTCCCGGGCCGGGTGACCGTGATGCTCCGGTCGACGTCGTACACGCCCGGCGTGAGCAGGAGGTGCTTGCCGCGCGCGAGCTGGGAGTTGATCCGCCGGACGGAGTCGCCTGGCTTGGCGACGTAGAACTCCGAGACCGGGACGGTGCGCCCCGGCGTCTGCCCCTCGGCCCAGGTGATCCCGCGGGTCCCGGTCCGCGCGTCGGGCACGCGGACCTGGTAGCGCCCGCCGGCGTCCACGAACAGGTACGGCTTCTCCCGGCTGACGGGAGTGGTGTCGAGGGTCGTGTACGGCGGGTTCGGGAAGGCGGCGTCGTCGGGGGCGCCCTCGACGCCCGCGAACACCTGGTTCCAGACCGCGTTCGACCACGACCCGACGACGGAGTTGCGGGTGAGCCACTGCTGCTGCGAGCCGTTGACGACGGTGCCGAACCGGGAGTCGGCGATGAACCCGCCGCTCGCGTACTGGGGGCCGGCCGTGCAGTAGTCCATGAGCGAGAAGACCGGCTCGCCCTCGCCCGCGACCACGTCCAGTCGCCGGACCGACGCCGCCTGGGAGACCGCCCAGAAGTTGGCCGACGCGCGGCAGCCGTCCGCCCCCGTGGCGGCGATGTCCAGGGTGAGGTTGGACAGGGTGCGCCAGAAGTTGACCAGGGCGATGCAGTTCGGGTTCGCCGGGTCGTCGGACAGGCACCGGTTGTAGGCCTCGATCTTGCCCGTGATGCGCACGTCCGACGGCGAGGCGCCCAGGCCCGCCACCTCGGTGTAGTAGCCGACCTTGAGCTGGAGCGGCTCGGCGTCGGTGCCGTAGCTGCCCGGCAGGAAGAGGAGGCTCCAGCGGCCAGTGCCCATCTCGTCGTCGACCTGCTGGGCGTGGATCTCGTCGACGGCGGCCTGGATGTCGGCCACCGGCATCGAAGGATCGAACACGAGGACCTGTGGGCCGAGGTCCGCGGTGGGTCGGCCGCGGTGGCTCTCGACGCCGTTCGCGGACGTCGCGACCGCCGCGGTCGCGGGGAGCGCCAGAGCGAGGGTGACCAGTCCGGACAGCAGGGCGGCGGCGCGGCGCCGTCGTCGGGTGGGTGACGGGTGCATGCGGATCGTCCTCTCCATCGAGGCGGTGTGAGGTGACTCGTGTCACCTCACGCCTGCTCACACTAGGAGCCGGACGTGTCGTGTCAAGAGGGGGCGAACCAGGACCAGCCGCCACGGGAGGCGGTGGGTGCGCTCCCTCGGTCGGCGGGGGCGAGACGGCGGCCCCAGTACCGGACAAAGCATCGGATGATTGAGGCCATAGGTCCCGGCGAAAAGGCGCGGGTGCCGCACTACGGTCCTGGGAGGGTGTCAGCGGTGCCGCCCGGACGAGGAGGAGCTCGATGAGGATCGGCATTCCCCGCGAGTCACGACCGGGCGAACGGCTGGTGGCTGCCAGCCCCGCCACGGTGGCCCAGCTCACGAAGCTCGGGTACGACGTCGTGGTCGAGGCCGGGGCGGGCGCTCAGGCCAGCTTCCCGGACGACCAGTACGCGCAGTCCGGGGCCACGGTGTCCGACGCCGCGGCCGTGTGGTCCGCCGACGTGGTGACCTGCGTCAGCACCCCGCCGGACGAGCGGATCGAGCAGCTGCGTGAGGGCGCCGTCCTCGTCGCGATGCTGAGCCCGCAGGCCAACCCCCAGATCGCCGAGAAGCTCAACGCGCGCGGTGTGACCGCGCTCGCCCTCGACGCGGTGCCGCGCATCTCGCGCGCGCAGGCGCTCGACGTCCTGAGCACGCTGTCCAACGTCGCGGGCTACCGCGCCGTGATCGAGGCCGCCGAGGAGTACGGCGGCATGTTCACCGGCCAGGTCACCGCCGCGGGCAAGACCGCACCCGCGACGGTGTTCGTCATCGGCGCCGGCGTCGGCGGGCTCGCCGCGATCGGCGCCGCGAACAGCCTCGGTGCCCAGGTCCGCGCGTTCGACGTGCGGCCCGAGGTCGCCGAGCAGATCGAGTCGATGGGCGGCACGTTCGTCGCCGCGCCCGAGGCGCAGCAGGAGGTCAGTGCCGACGGCTACGCCAAGCCGCTCACCCCCGAGCAGCAGGCTGCCGCGATGCACGTCTACGCGGCCGAGGCCAAGCGTGCCGACGTCATCATCACCACCGCGCTCGTGCGCGGGAAGGCGCCCATCACGATCACCGCCGACATGGTCGCCACGATGCGGCCGGGCAGCGTCGTCGTCGACCTCGGCGCCCCCGGCGGCGGCAACTGCGAGCTCACGGTCCCGGGCGAGAAGGTCGTCACCGAGAACGGCGTCGTCATCATCGGCTACACCGACCTGACGAGCAGGATGCCGCGGCACACCTCGCAGCTCTTCGGGACGAACATCGTCCACCTCATGGCGCTGCTCACCCCGGACAAGAACGGCGAGCTGACGCTGGACCTGGAGGACCAGGTCCAGCGCGGCATGACGCTCGCGCACCAGGGCGAGGTGCTCTGGCCGCCGCCGCCGGTCGCGGTGTCTGCGGCACCGGCCGGGGTGACCGGGCCGACCGAGGAGGAGCTGGCCGAGAAGGCCCGGCTCGCCGCGGCAGCCGCCAAGCGCAAGGCCACGCGCCGCAACGTGCTCTACGGCCTCGGCGCCATCGCGTCGCTCGTGCTCCTCGCGGCGGCGGACGACGCGACCGTCCAGCACCTCACGGTGTTCGCCCTCGCGGTGATCGTCGGGTTCTACGTGATCTCGAACGTCAACCACGCCCTGCACACGCCGCTGATGTCCCAGACGAACGCGATCTCCGGGATCATCCTCGTCGGCGCGCTGCTCCAGGTCGGGTCCGCCGACGCGATCGTCTCCACCGTGGCCTTCCTCGCCGCGGCCATCGCCAGCATCAACATCTTCGGTGGCTTCCTGGTGACGTACCGGATGCTCGGCATGTTCCGGAAGGACGTGTGATGACCCTCATCTCCGTGGCGCAGGCCACCTACGTCATCGCCGCCGTGCTCTTCGTGCTCTCCCTCGCGGGCCTGTCCAAGCAGGAGACGGCGCGGCGCGGCAACATCCTCGGCATGGTCGGCATGGTGCTGGCCCTGGTCGCGACCGTCATCCTCGCGCTCGACCTGAGCGAGCGGGACGTCTGGGTCACCGCCCTGCTCATCGCCCTGATCTTCGGGATCGGCGCGACGGCGGGCACCTGGCGCGCCCGGACGGTCGAGATGACGCAGATGCCCGAGCTCATCGCCATCCTGCACAGCTTCGTCGGTCTGGCCGCCGTGCTCGTCGGCTACAACTCCTACATGACGGAGCCGGCCGAGGCCGTGCACCAGGTCGAGGTCTTCCTGGGCGTCTTCATCGGCGCCGTGACCTTCACGGGCTCGATCGTCGCCTACCTGAAGCTCTCGGCGAAGATCGGCTCCGCGCCGCTGACGCTCCCCGGCCGGCACTGGATCAACCTCGGCATCCTCGTCGCGTCCGTGGGCCTGATGGCGTGGTTCATCTCCGGCAACGGCCTCGTGCCGCTCGCCGTGATGACGGGCCTGGCGCTCGCGCTCGGCTGGCACCTGGTGGCCGCGATCGGCGGCGGAGACATGCCGGTCGTCGTGTCGATGCTCAACTCGTACTCCGGGTGGGCCGCCGCAGCGGCGGGCCTCATGCTGAGCAACAACCTGCTCATCGTCACCGGCGCGCTCGTCGGCTCCTCCGGTGCCATCCTCAGCTACATCATGTGCAAGGCCATGAACCGGGCGTTCATGAGCGTCATCCTCGGCGGCTTCGGGTCGGAGGGCGGCAAGGTCGTCTCGGGCGACGCCTACCAGGGCGAGCACCGCGAGATCCTCGCCCCCGAGCTCGCGGACCTGCTGTACGACGCGCGGTCGGTGGTCATCGTGCCCGGCTACGGCATGGCGGTGGCCAAGGCGCAGTACCCGGTGGCCGACCTGGTCTCCAAGCTGCGCCAGCACGGCGTCGAGGTCCGGTTCGGCGTGCACCCGGTCGCCGGCCGCCTGCCCGGCCACATGAACGTGCTGCTGGCCGAGGCCAAGGTGCCGTACGACATCGTGCTCGAGATGGACGAGATCAACGACGACTTCCCGGACACCGACGTCGTGCTGGTCATCGGCGCGAACGACGTCGTCAACCCGTCCGCGCTGGACGACCCGAACTCCCCGATCGCCGGCATGCCGGTGCTCGAGGTGTGGAAGGCGCACCAGTGCATCGTGTTCAAGCGGTCGATGGCGACCGGCTACGCCGGCGTGCAGAACCCGCTGTTCTTCAAGGGCAACACGTCGATGTTCTTCGGCGACGCGAAGGTGCAGGTCGAGGCGATCCTCGCCGCGCTGCGCACCCGCGAGGGCGTCTCTGCCTGACATGACCGACGAGCGTCCCCCGGTGGCCGGTGCGCTGCCGGGGGACGCCCGCGTCCCGGCCGCGACCGACGTGGCGGCGCTCCTCGCGCGCGCTGTCGCAGCCTGCCGCCCGCCCGCGCCGTTCGAGCCGAGCGAGGCGCCCTTCTGGGACGACCCGCACATCGCCGCGAGCCTGCTGGCCGCACACCTGGACGACGACGTGCCGGCGGCCAGCCGGTCGGGCGCCGAGCTCGACGC
>JAEZZV010000246.1 GCA_023418375.1 Actinomycetes bacterium
GGCCGGGCCCCCGCGGCGCGCGCCGCGGCGTCGCCGTGCGTCCCGGCCCGACGGCGCAGCGCAGCCATCGGGTCGTGGGTGCCGCCCCAGACGGGCCGGTCCTCGCTCGCGTCCCGCACGCGCGGGATCTCTCCGCTGCGGCGCCGCAGGAAGATGAGCGACGCGACGCCCGTCGCGGCGACGAGCAGCACCGAGATCTCGCCCATCGTGTCCCACGCGCGGATGTCGACGAGCGTCACGTTGACGACGTTCCGGCCGCCGCCGTAGACGTAGGCCTCCTCCGGGAAGTCCGCCGACACCGGCTCGGCGGTGCGCGCGGCGGGCGCGAGCACCGCCATCACGCCCACGACCAGCCCGGCCGCCAGCCCGATGGCGAGGCGCACCCAGCGGCTCGCCGCGAGCGGGCGCACCGAGAAGTACGGAGGCAGCCGGCGGAGCACCAGCACCAGCACGACCAGCGTGACGGTCTCCACGAGCACCTGGGTGAGCGCGAGGTCGGGTGCGCCGTGCAGCAGGAACAGCGCGGCCATCCCGTAGCCGCTGACGCTGGCGAGGATCACGGCCTTGAGACGCCGCCGGGCCCGGGCGGCCAGCACGGCGGACCCCGCGGTGAGCAGGCCCGCGATGGCCTGGACGGGCGTGTCCCACACGCGCCAGGCGTCGACGTCGGGCGGGTCCGTCAGCAGGGCCCCGAGCTCGAGCGCGACGAGGACCAGCAGGATCGTGCCCAGGTAGAACGGGAGCGAACCGCGCTGGGTGCGGGCCGTGACGTCGGCGGCGACGTCGTCGAGGCGGCGCATCATCCGGCGGTACAGGAGGTCCGCGTCCGCGCGCATCGGGACCCGGTGCTGCCAGCCCTCCACCCGGACGCGCTGCCAGTACAGGAACCCGCCGGCCCCGAGGACGACCACGGTGAGCCAGAACGCCGGCCCGAACCCGGCCCACAGGGTGAGGTGCCCGGCGTCGCCCGGGTAGAGCGCGGCGTGCGGGCTCAGCAGGCCCTCGCCGAAGGCGGGCACGAGCGCCGCCGCCAGGCCCAGCACGCCGAGCACGGCGGCGGGCGCGACGAGCAGCAGGCTCGGGCGGTTGATCTGCAGGGGTGGCCAGACGCCGTCGTCGGGCGCGGGCAGGGCGACCGCGCCGCGGACCGCCGGACCGAACGCGCCCACCCAGAAGCGCAGCCCGTACGCCACGGTCAGCGCGGACCCGACCACCATCCCGACGAGGACGGCGATGCCCGCACCCGTGCCGACGTCGTGCCACAGGGCCTCGAGCGCGGCCTCCTTGGCGACGTACCCGGCGAACGGCGGCAGGCCGATCATCGAGGCGGTCGCGAGCGCGCCCATGGTGGCGGTGACGGGCAGCGCGCGGCCGACGCCCTCGAGCCGGCGCAGGTCGCGGCTGCCGGTCGCCGCGTCGACCACGCCGACGACGAGGAACAGCGACGCCTTGAACATGGCGTGCGCGCCGATCATCGCCAGGCCCGCGAGCGCCGCCGCCTGGCTGCCCGAGCCGACCAGCAGCACGAGCAGCCCGAGCTGGCTCACCGTGCCGAACGCCAGGACGAGCTTGAGGTCGTACTGCCGCAGCGCTCGGTAGCCCCCGTGCACGAGCGTCCACGCGCCGACGGCGAGCACGATCGCCCGCCAGGCGCCGACGTCGGCGAAGCCCGGGGCGAAGCGCGCCACCAGGTAGACGCCCGCCTTCACCATCGCGGCCGCGTGCAGGTACGCCGAGACGGGCGTCGGTGCCGCCATCGCCGACGGCAGCCAGAAGTGGAACGGGACCAGCGCGGACTTGGTCAGCGCCCCCAGCAGCACGAGCACGACGGCGACCGTCACGGCCGGGCCCGACGGCGGCTCGGCGACCAGCTCGGAGATCCGGTACGTGCCCGCCGACTCCGCGAGCGCGATGAGCCCCACCAGCATCGCGAGGCCGCCGAACGTCGTGACGACGATCGCCTGCATCGCCGCGCGCCGCGACGCCTTGCGGTCCGCGTAGTGCCCGATGAGCAGGTACGACGTGACGGTCGTGAGCTCCCAGAAGACGTACAGGAGCAGGACGTCGTCGGTCGTCACCAGGCCGAGCATCGACCCGGCGAACGCCATGAGGACGCCCGCGAACCGGCCGAGGCCCGCGGCCCTGGAGGAGAAGTACCCGGCCGAGTACACGAGCACGAGCGTCCCGACGCCCGTGACGAGCAGGACCATCAGCCAGGTCAGGGTGTCCAGGCGGAACGCCAGCGACATGTCGAGCTGCGGCACCCACGCGGTCTGCTCGCTCGGGCCGCGCCCGTCCTTGACCTCGCCCGTCCAGCGCAGGGCCCAGACCAGCGCCGACGCCGGCACGAGCGCCAGCAGCAGGAACCCCCGCCGGCCGAGCCACCGCATGACCGCGGGCGCAGCCAGGGCCGCCACGAGGTGCGCGGCGAGCAGCAGCAGCATGTCCGGGTCCGTCCTGGAGGGTCGAGGGCGGTCGTCGGTGGGCGGTCAGGTCGTCGTGCGGGTGGTGCCTGGTGCGGGTCGTCGTCGGCTTTCGGGTGTGCGGCGACGACCGGAGCTGGCCGGCGCACCGCGGGATCAGACCGATTCTACCCGGTCGTCTTGATCATGACCCGGCGTCTGCCGGGGCAAGGCCTCGGCGGGCGCGGGTACCGTGCCCCCGTGACAGCGCTGCAGTGGGTGGCCCTCGTGCTGGCCGTGGCGTCGACGGTCGTCGGGGCGTGGTCGTTCCTGCGCGGCGCGTGGGCGATCGTGCGCGTGGTCCGCCGGGGCGGGCCCGCCCCCGAGCGCCGGGCCCAGCCGTGGCGGCGCACCGTGCTCGCGGTCCGGCAGATCCTGAGCCACCGGCGGTTCCGCAGCCGGCCAGGCGTCGCCGTCGCGCACTGGGCGGTCATGGTCTCGTTCCCGATCCTGTTCGTGACGCTGCTCAGCAGCTACTGGCAGATCGCCGACCCCGGGTCGACGCTGCCCGTCGTCGGCGGATGGCGCTGGCTCGGGTGGCTGACCGAGGGCATCGCGTGGGCCGCCCTGGCCGGGATCGCGTGGCTGGTCGTCGTGCGGCAGAGCGAGCACCCGCGGCGTGGGCGCCGAGCCGCCGGGGGTCCGTCCGCCGTCGCCGGTGGCCCGTCGGCGGCGGCCGAGACGGCCGGTTCACGGGCGGCGCGGTTCTTCGGGTCCAACGCCGGGCAGGCCGTCTTCGTCGAGGCGGTCATCGCCGTCGTCGTCGCGTGCGTCCTCCTGTCGCGCGGGCTGGAGATGGCGCTCGTCCTCCGGGCGAAGGGGCTGTACGGCACGTCGGGCGGCGTGCCGCCGTGGACGGACACGATCGCCGGGTGGGCGATCGTCGGCGGGGACGCCCCGGCCGCGGATCCGATGGATCTCGCAGGGACGCTCTGGGACCACCCGTTCACGGCATGGTTCGGCGTCTCGTGGCTGGGCGTGGACACGGCGACGCTCGAGACGGCCGTCGTCGTGCTGGCCACGGTGAAGATCCTGGTGTCGTCGACGTGGCTCGCCGTCGTCGGCCTGCGGCCCGCGATGGGCGTCGCGTGGCACCGGTTCACCGCGATCGTCAACGTCTGGGCGCGGCGCGAGCTCGACGGCCGGGCCGCGCTGCGCGAGGTGCCGCCCGTCCGCGCGTCGGGTAAGCCCGTGGACTTCGACCACCTGGAGGACCTGCCCGACGACGCGCGGCTCGGCGTCGGGCGCGTGGAGGACCTCAGCTGGAAGGGCCTCCTCGACCTGACGACCTGCACCGAGTGCGGGCGCTGCCAGGAGCAGTGCCCGGCGTGGGCGTCGGGCAAGGTGCTCTCGCCCAAGCTCATGGTGCTCGCGCTGCGCGACCACGCCTTCGCGACGACGCCGGGGCTCCGGGCGGGCGCCAACGCCTCGACCGCGCCGTCCGGGTTGACGTCGGCGACGGGCGTGCTGGGGCTGTCGGCGAGCGCCGACCACGCCGGCGTGGACGCGCTGTCGCTGGTGGGCGACGTCGTCGACCCGCAGGCGCTGTGGGACTGCACGATGTGCGGAGCGTGCGTGCAGGCGTGCCCGGTCGACATCGAGCACGTGGACCTGTTCGTCGACCTGCGGCGCCACGAGGTGCTCATGGAGTCGGCGTTCCCGGCCGAGCTCGGCAAGGCCTTCGCGGGCATCGAGCGGCGGGGGAACCCGTGGGGGGCGGCCCCGCGCGACCGCCTCGCGTGGACCAAGGGGCTGGACTTCCCGGTGCCGGTCGTCGGGCGGGACGTGGCCGACGCGTCCGGGCTCGACTACCTGTTCTGGGTCGGCTGCGCGGGCGCGTACGACGAGCGGGGCCGACGGACGTCGCGGGCCGTCGCCGAGCTGCTGCACACCGCCGGCGTGCGGTTCGCGGTGCTCGGGGAGGCCGAGGGGTGCAGCGGGGACCCCGCGCGTCGGGCCGGGAACGAGGTGCTGTTCCAGCAGCAGGCGCGCGCGACCATCGACACGCTCACGGCGGCACGGGCCACGCGGATCGTCGCCACGTGCCCGCACTGCCTCAACGCGCTCGGGAACGAGTACCCGCAGCTCGGCGGGGAGTTCGAGGTGGTGCACCACACCGAGCTGCTCGACCAGCTCGTGCGCGAGGGCCGGCTGGTACCGACGCGACGCCCGGGCGAGGCGGAGCGCCCGGGCGAGGCGGAGCGCCCGGGCGAGGCTGCGGCGACGGGCACCGTGACCTACCACGACCCCTGCTACCTGGGCCGGCACAACGGCGTCTACACCCCGCCGCGCGAGCTGCTGGCGGCGGCCGGACTGACGCTCACCGAGATGCCGCGGTCGGGCGAGCGGTCGTTCTGCTGCGGCGGCGGCGGGGCGCGCGCGTTCCTGGAGGAGGCGCCGGGCACGCGCATCGCGAGCAACCGCGGCGCGGAGGCAGTCACGACGGGCGCCGACGTGGTGGCCACCGGCTGTCCCTTCTGCGTGACGATGCTGACCAAGGGCGTCGGCGATGCGACGGCGGGCACACCGGCGGGCCCCTCCGGCGCCCCGGAGGTCGTCGACGTCGCCCAGCTCCTCCTGGACGCCACCCGCCGACCCTGACCCCCCCGCCGCCCACCGCCCGCCGCCAGACCACCCGGTCGTCGGAGAGTTCGCATCGCTATGTGACGCGAACT
>JAEZZV010000259.1 GCA_023418375.1 Actinomycetes bacterium
ACGGTTGCGGGCCACACGGACCACGTCGTCACGGAACTCGCGAGGGTAGGGCTTGGGCACGGCAACATCCTCCCCGGCCGCCGCAAGGCAAGCCAGATCAGGTGTCACCTATCCGTGCAGCAGACCCTCCGGCTCGTGGCGGGCGGCTCCGCGAAGCAGCGCTACTGGGTGGCTACGAGGACCACATTGGACTGATGGAGGGTTCGGGCTTGTCGGACCGCAGGCTCACGCATTCGCCTTTGGACTCAATGGAGAGCGCTTCCAAGCCGATGAACTGCACGTGAGCACGCCGCACGACGACCTTCCGCGATCGCCCTCGGGACGAATCCCGCAATGGGTGCGCGACGAGGCCTCGGGGCGAGCGGTGGCCCCTGCACCGTGGCGGGCGGCGGCGCCGACGCCTCTGGTGAGCGGCCGACGCCGCGCACGGGGGTCGGTGCGGCCCGGGCGGTCCGCGCTGTCGTGGCTCCTAGTCGTGCTCGTCGTCGGTGCGGTACTCGCGCGCTGGATAGGGCAGCATCCTGACGGCATCGTCGGAGCCTGGAACGACCTCACGCAGTCGGTTGGACAAGGTCCACCGGTGTCATTCCCGCTCTCGCCCGAAGACCGCGTAGGGCCTCCGCCCGGCCAGGGGGAGGCCGATGCGCCGCTCGGTGCGCCACCGGCCGTGGCAGACCCCGGGGCGCCCCACGAGTTCACAGAGAGCCAGAGGCTGGCGGACGGCACTACCGTTCCGGTCACGTGGTCGCCCTGTCGTGCCATCCACTACGTCATAGATCCGACCGGCGCACCGCCGGATTTCCCGGATCGTGCCGCAGCCGCGATCGCGGACGTCAGTGCGGCGACCGGCTTCGCATTCATCTACGACGGCGCGGCCGTGGAGCCTGCCTCAGCGTCGCGCGAGCCTTATCAGCCGGACCTGTACGGCGACAGGTGGGCGCCCGCTCTCATCCGCTTCACCGATGCCACCGTGATACCCGAGTTCGCGACCGACTACGTCGGCCTCGGCGGCCCGGTCGGGGTCCGCGCCACCTCCGATGACGTACAGCACTTCGTCTCAGGCTTCGCGTTCCTCGACTCCGACCTCCTCACGTGGCCGGACGTGAACGGTGAGCCGGCATACGTGCCCGTCCTCAGGCACGAGCTCGGCCACATGATCGGGCTCGCCCATGTGGACGACCCGACGCAGCTCATGTACGCCGACGGGAACGCGGTCACGACCTTCCAGGCCGGCGACCTCGCGGGTCTGGCCGCGCTCGGCGGCGGGCCCTGCGCGCCGGACATCTAGAGCCGTCGTCCACCCGAGGCCCTCCCCAAGAGCGATGACGGGCCGTCACTCCTCTTGCATTGCTCCATGCGACCCTCGCTCGGAGGTGCTGCCCAGGCCGTGTCGGGATGGGTCAGCGGGCCCATCCAGCGGGCGCGGTTAAGGCAGGGAGCCCGCGGCGGTCCGGTGAGAAACGGGGCTCGGCTGGATGTAGGCGGCGCTAGACTCGCGCCGACGACGTCGACGCACGAGCAGGGAGCCCGATGTTCGAGACCCTCAAGCTCGACGAGTTCAAGAACTTCGAGAGGGCGAAACTCCCGCTGTCGCCCTTCACGCTGCTTGTCGGGGCGAACGCGAGCGGGAAGTCGAACATTCGGGAGGCATTCCGCTTCCTAAACGGCGTCGCCCGCGGTTACAGCCTCGCCGAGATCGTCGGCGAGAAGTGGATCGACGGCGGGTTTCGGGTATGGAACGGCGTGCGAGGTGGGGCGCCGCACCTGATTCGATCCGGGTCGCACAGGATGTCCCTTCAAACGACGTTCACTGCGCCCGCCGTCGACTCGCACCGGCCGCTGAGCTTCGACTATCGACTGGACGTTGCCCTCCGCGATGACTTGACCTTGCGAGTGGTCCGCGAGCACCTAAAGGAGTCTCAGCGCTACATCTTCGATACGCACCCGGAGGGAGACCCAAGGGGCGGCGCTGGCCCGACCATCAAGGCGCGCATTAAGAAGTACGGAGGCGGCCACCCGCCCGACGACACATTCCTTGAAGACCGCCCCATCCTGGGACAATTCCAGTCAAGCGATGTGGCGACCGACGCGGTTAAGCGCATCGCGCGCGCTGCCAACGACTACCTTGCCTCGATGGTGTTCCTGGACCTCAGTCCGCACGCGGCACGTGAAGCCAGCCAGGCCGGCATCTCCAGCCTGGGCGATCGCGGGGAGAACCTGTCGTCGGTCCTTCGCGAGATCTGCGGTGAGTCTGGCAGGCGTGAGCAACTCACGTCGTGGGTTCGCGCACTCACGCCGACTGACGCGGTTGACTTCAAGTTTGCCATCGATGCCAACGGCCGAGTGATGGCGGAGCTCATCGAGGCCCAGGGGGCCGCCATTCCCCTCACGGCGGCGTCGGACGGGACCGTCCGCTTCCTCGCGATGATCGCGGCACTGATGAACCCGGCGCGCCCTCACCTGCTCTTCTTCGAGGAACTTGAGAACGGGATCCACCCGAACAGGATCTTTCTGTTACTGGACCTGATCAGCCAGAGCGTAACCAACACCAGCAGTCAGATCGTGGCCACGTCCCACTCTCCGCAACTGTTGGTACACGCCTATCGAACAAGGAACGCGCGCCCATGCCTCGTGTACAGATCAAGCAGTGGGGGAGCCCGTGTCGTAGATGTGAAGAGCCATCCTGCACTGCGATCCGTCTTGAGCGAGGATGACCCGGCAGCACTCATGGCCGCGGGCTGGTTCGAGGATGTTGCTGCGTTCCTTGACGAGGAGGGGCTTTGAGCTTCTCGGTGCTCGTCATTCCGGAGGATCCGACCAAGGATCAGTACATCCTCGCCCCGCTCTTCACGGCGCTGATGGCGGCGGTCGGTAAGCAGAATGCGAGGGTCCGGGTGATGACAGACCCGGCGACTCAAGGCGTCGACCAGGTGCTGGATGCGGAATTCCTCCGGGCCGTGGTTCGACGCTACCCCATGGTGGACATGTTTGTGCTAGCCCTCGATCGTGATGGCAAGTCGGGCCGTGAGGCCTCGATCAGGCATCACGCGGAGGGTGCTCGCGCGCATCTCCCTAGTGGTTCGGCCTTCCTCGGGACGTGCGCTCACCAAGAGGTCGAGGTCTGGTGCCTGGCCGGTGTCCAAGGGCTTCCGCGAGAGTGGCGGTGGGCGGATGTCCGGGCCGAGCCGCACGCCAAGGAGCGGTACTACGAACCATATGCTGCGCAACGCGGCCTGCTCGATGCTCCAGGCGACGGACGTGAGCAGCTTGGCCGCGAGGCGGCGGGCCGTTACCGCTCGATCATCAATCGGTGCCCCGAGTTGAGCGACCTTGAGGCGGAGGTGCGCCTCGCGATCGCTGGTAGGTGACTCGGCCACACGGGCGCCCTATGTTGCCGCCCGTCGCTGCCTGCTCCCGCGGGCCGGCGGCTGAGGCGCAGCGATCCGTGCGCTGGTAGGTGTCCTCCAGCGTGCGTTTGCGGAGTGCCTGAGCATCCTCGTGGGCCCGGACGAGCGCCTCGACGGGTTCTGCGACGTCCTCGGCGCCTCGCCGCTGAGTGGTCGCGATCGCTGCGTGGTCAGCGTGTGGTCAGCGAGACCCCCGGAACCGGGTCACCGCACGAACTACCCGCATGTAGTTCCGCAGGTCAGCGCGTTATCCACAATCCAAGATCGAACTCCTAAAGCGGGTGTCGGGCCGACCCGGGTACCGGGGGCGGTGCCTGTCAGCCCTGCCCCCGGCGGCGCCGTCGCTGAGGTGGACCCGCGCACCGATGCGGGCGCGCGGGGCCCGGACCGTCTCGAAGCCGGTCGTGCCCCGCTCACGCCGCCGCCATCCGCGCGAGTCCCCGCTCGAACGTCACCTCCGGCACGTACCCGAGCTCGTCCCGCGCTGCAGTGATGTCGTACGACCGGTCCCGCCCCGTGAAGCTCACCAGCCAGTTGGTCAGCGGGGGAGCGGTGGGCCGCCGCAGGAGTCGCGCGACGCCGTCGAGCATCGCGGCCATCGGCGCGGCCATGGCGAGCGGCACGCTGCGGCTGCGCGACAGGTCGACGCCCCGGGTCGCCAGGAGCGGCGTGAGGAAGTCGCGGATGGGCATCGGCGCGCCGTCGGTCACGTGGTAGACGCCGCGGTGCCGCCCGCGGGTGAGTGCGAGGACGGTGGCGGCGACGAGGTTGTCCACGTGGACCATGTCGACGACGTGGCGCCCGTGATCGATCCACGCGAACCGGCCCGACTGTGCCGCATCGACGAAGGCCTCGATCGTCGCCATCCCGCGCCCCCAGATGAACGGCGGCCGCAGGATGACCAGCTCGGTGCTCCCCGCCGGGGCGCCGAGGAGTGCGCGTTCGGTCGCCAGCTTGACCCTGCTGTACGCGATGTTCGGCCGGCCCTCGGGCGTCGACTCGTCCACGACCGGACGACGCTGGCTTCCCGTCGACACCGACGCGGCGCTGACCAGGACGACGCGGCGCACCCCCGCGGCGACCGCCGCCGTGTGCATGGCCACCGTGGGTGCGTGGTTGAGTCGCTCGAAGAGCGCGTCGGGTCCCCAGAACTCCATGTGGGCGGCCGTGTGCACGACGACGTCGACCCCCCGCAGCCGCGCCGCCCAGGGGGCGCCGTCGGGCGTCGGCAGCTCGGCGAGGTCGCCGCGCACGGCCTCGGCGCCCGACGCGCGGACACGCTCCGCGCTCGCCTGCGAGCGTGCCAGGGCGCTGACCTGGTGACCGTCGGCGACGAGGCGACGCAGGAGCGCTCCCCCGACGAACCCGCTACCTCCGGTGAGGAAGATCTTCATGGCTGGTCCCTCCGGTCGGTGCCTGCATATCGAGATCGAATGGTTCGACATCAATACATTGAGGCCTATGTAAACCCGCGTACGATCAGCACGTCAAGGAGGGCGGCGCGATGGCACGCAGGAGAGCGACCGTGACGGCCGCCGAGGTGGCTGATGAGTTCAGCCGCACGGCGAAGGTGCTCGTGCGCCGCCTCGACGATCGGCTGGGCGAGCACGCCGTCTCGACGCCGCGGTCACGCCTCGTCGTCGAGGTGGCCAGGTCGCAACCCGTCCGCCTCACCGAGCTCGCCCACGCGGTGGGCATCGCGCAGGGCACGGCCTCGACGCTGGTCGACGGGCTCGTCCGTGAGGGCCTGCTCGAGCGCAGGCCGAGCGTCGACGACCGGCGTTCCGTGCTGCTGCGCGTCACGCCCGACGGCGCCGCCCTGGCGAGCGAATGGCTGAGCAGCTACCGGCGCGCCACGGAGGAGCTGTTCGCCCCGCTCGACGGCGAGGAGCTGGCGGCGCTCGCCGAGATGCTGCGCCGGCTCGGCGCGGAGCCGACGGCCGGCCCGAGCCCCGAGGCCTGAGCAGTGCCCGAGAGGTCCGAGACAGTGCCCGAGGGGTCCGAGACAGTGCCCGACCAGCCCAGTGGCCTCGGCCACATCCCCCTCCTCGAGCACGACGACGCCCCGCGGGCCTTCATCGAGCCGACCGAGCAGATCCCGCGCCTCGACGTGCCGAGAGCCTGCGTCATCACCTTCTTCGGGGACGTCGTCGACGGTCTGGTCAGGCGTCGCGGCGCCCGGGTGCTGCGCGAGAACCGATGGGAGGACGGGCCCCATCCCCTCCTCGAGATCGAGCACCTGGGGCAACGGGTCGCGGTCCTGCACTCCGGGGTCGGCTCGCCCCTGGCGGCGGGCCTGCTGGAGGAGACCATCGCGCTCGGGTGCACCGACTTCGTCGTCTGCGGCGGGGCCGGAGCCCTGCACCGGGAGCTGACGCTCGGACATCTGGTGGTCGTGTCGGCGGCGGTGCGCGACGAGGGGACGTCCTACCACTACCGTCCGGCGTCCCGGGAGATCGAGCTCGACCCGCGGGCTCGCCAGGTGCTGCAGGACGTCCTGGACGACCGTGGCGCGCCGTACGTCGTCGGGAAGACCTGGACGACCGACGCGCCCTACCGGGAGACGCCGCGGAAGGTTGCGATGCGCAGGGACGAGGGCTGTCTGACCGTCGAGATGGAGGCGTCAGCGCTCGCCGCTGTCGCGGCCTTCCGCGGGGTGCGGCTCGCCCAGGTCGTGTACTGCGGCGACGACCTGGCAGGCGAGTCGTGGGACCACCGGTCGTGGCAGACGGTCTCGGACGTGCGGGAGGACCTCGTCGACCTCGCGGCGACCGCGGCACTGGCCCTCGGTGAGGTCGCCGACTGACGCTCGCCGATGAGTCCTCCCGCGCTGAGGGGTCGGGGTTCGCGGAACGGACCGCCGACGACGTCGTCGCGCCGGCGAACCTCCGGCTCTACCGGCATCGACCCCCGGCCGGGCCGCGAGCAGTCGCGCCAGGGGAGCGCCGGTCTTGCCGCGCACGCCGGTCACCAGCACACGAGTCACGGGAGCTCCGTCACCCCTGGCCCGAACGACGCGCCGACGACGGCGGACGCCACCCCTCCTCGTCCCGGATCGCGCGCATGATGCGCCGGCTGATCTCGCGCAGCTGACGGGTCTGGGCCTGGGTCAGCGGGTCGAGGACCAGCCGGTGCACGGTGCCTTCGTGGCCCGGGGTGGCCTCGTCGACCTTCTGCTGTCCCAGGTCGGTGAGGACGGCCAGCGTGTACCGCCCGTCGGTGGGGTCGGGAAAGCGCTGCACCCAGCCCTTCGTCTCGAGTCGCGTCGCCGCGCGGGACAGGCGGGGCAGCGAGCTGTTGGCGTAGCCGGCCAGGACGCTCATGCGGAGTGTGCGGTCGGGGGCGCTGGCGAGCGCGTACAGGACTCCGAACTCGAAGTGGGTCAGCTCGGCGTCCCGCCCGAGCTGGGCGTCGAGCGCCGCGGGCAGCCACTCGAGGACGGTCGCGAGCGCGGCCCAGGTCTCGAGGTCCTCGCCGCTCAGACGTGCGGGTGCGCTGGGGTCCGGCATGGCAGCACAGTACGGGAACCCGAGGCCGCACGGGGCCGCGCATAACTTGACTGAGCAAATGACCAGACCTAGGTTTCACTTGCCTGAGCAAGTCATCGCGCCACGCGCGATGCCATCGGAGCAAGTGACGGGGAGACATGGATCTGCAGCTGACGGGCAAGACCGCCTTCGTGAGCGGGTCGACGCAGGGCATCGGCTTCGCGATCGCCGAGGCCCTCCTGGTCGAGGGAGCCTCGGTGGTCGTCAACGGCCGCGACGAGGGCCGGCTCGAGGGCGCCGTGGCACGGCTGCGGGCCGCGGTGCCCGGGGCCGCGGTGTCGGGGGTCGCCGCCGACGTCGCGGACCCCGAGCAGGTGCGGTTGCTACTGGACTCCGTGGGGGAGGTCGACATCCTGGTGAACAACGTCGGCCTCTTCGAGGTCGCGCCCTTCGAGCAGGTCTCGGACGACGACTGGCAGCGCTACTTCGACGTCAACGTGATGAGCGGAGTCCGGCTGTCGCGTCATCTGCTGCCGCGCATGCTCGCCCAGGGCTGGGGCCGGATCATCTTCATCGGCAGCGAGTCCGGCGTGAACGTTCCTGCCGACATGGTCCACTACGGCCTGACCAAGGCCGCGATGCTCGCCCTCGCCAACGGGCTGGCCAAGCTCACGCGTGGCACCGAGGTGACGGTCAACACGATCCTCGGCGGGCCGACGTACTCCGACGGCGTGGCCAGCGCCGTCGAGCAGGTCGCGCGGGCGCAGGCGATGCCGACCGACGAGCTGAAGGCGGCCATCGTCGCCGGCAACCAGACGTCCCTCCTGGAGCGGTTCCTCGAACCCGCCGAGATCGCCCACCTCGCGGCCTACCTGGCCAGCCCGCTGTCGTCCGCGACGAACGGCGCCGCCCTGCGCGCCGACGGCGGGGTCCTGACCGCGATGGTGTGACGCCCGGTGCGCGCACCTGCGCGGCTAGGGTCGGCCCTATGCGCCGGCACCGCGCGCCCGACGCCGTCGTCGGGGTCGAGATGGTGGAGGTCACCGACGTCGACGGCGCGCCCGCCGCGCCCTCAGCCGCGCCCGCGCCCGACGACGCAGCGCGGCACCCGGC
>JAEZZV010000269.1 GCA_023418375.1 Actinomycetes bacterium
GGACCCGGTCGAGCGGCGCGGCGGCCACGGCGGGCAGCAGCCCGAGCGCGGCGCACACGCCGGCGGCGACGCCCATCCCGACGCGCATCGGCAGCGGGCTCTCGGCGGCCCGGGCGGCCGCGGTCGAACGCGGCAGCGCGAGGAATCCGACACCGAACGCCTTGACGAAGGTGGCGACCCCGAGCCCTGCGGTCAGCGCGACGACGCCGACGGCGACGGGGATGCTCACGGCGACCACCGGCGAGCCCCCCGGGCCCACCGAGTGGATGAGCCCCTGGAGCAGCACCCACTCGGACACGAACCCGTTGCCCGGGGGCAGCGCGGCCGCGCCGAGCGTCCCGACGGCGACGAGCGCCGTCGTGACCGGCATCCGCCGGACGAGGCCGCCGAGGGCGTCCAGGTCCCGCAGGCCGGTGGCGCGCAGGACCGCACCGGCGCCGAGGAAGAGCACCGTCTTGAACGCGGCGTGGTTGAACGCGTGCAGCACCGCGGCGGCCATGACGACGCCGGCGAGCACCCGGTTGCCGTCGGCGGCGAAGACCGCTGCCGCGCCCAGGCCGATGAGCATGAGGCCGACGTTCTCGCTGGTGGAGTAGGCGAGCAGTCGCTTGAGGTCGACGGCGACGCTCGCCTGGAGCACGCCGTACAGCGCCGAGAGGCAGCCGAGGGCCAGCACGAGCAGCCCCCACCAGCGCGGTGCGCCGCCGAGCAGGTCGAACGCGACCCTGATGAGGCCGTAGATCCCGAGCTTGACCATCGCCGCCGACATCAGCGCGGACACGTGGCTCGGGGCCTCGGGGTGCGCGCGCGGCAGCCACACGTGCAGCGGCACCATGCCGGCCTTCGACCCGAAGCCGATGAGGACGAGGACGAGGACGACGGCGCGCACCGCGGGCGAGAGGTCACCTGCCCCGGCACGGATCGCCGCGAAGCTCTCGCCGCCCACGCCGGCGGCGACCATGACCAGGGCGGTCATGATCGCGACCAGGCCGGCGTGGGTCATGCCCGCGTACCAGAGGCCCGCCTCGCGGACCGACGCGCGCAGCCGGTGCTCGGTGAGCACCAGGAGCAGCGACGTGAGGGCCATGAGCTCCCACAGGACCAGGAACGTCGTCACGCTGGCCGCCGCGGGAACGAGGAGCATCGCCGCGACGAAGAGCGGCACGGTGGCCTGCGCGGTCCGGGAGGCGGCCGGGCTCGCGTGGTGCGCGTCGTCGGGCTCGTGCGCGTCGTGAGCGGCCGGCCCGTCCTGGGCGTGCCGACCGCCCGGGCTGGTGTACCCGATGCCGTACACGCCCGCCGCGACGGCGACCCCGCCCACGAGCAGCAGGAAGACGCCGGACAGCGCGTCGACCGCCAGACGCGCCTCGCCCAGTGGGAGCAGCCCGGGCGCGACGGCCGACCACGACGTGCCGCCGAGGCCACCGAGGCCCGCGAGGATCCCGCCCAGGCCGACGAGCGCCGTCACGGACCCGGCGATGACGTGCCGGAGCCGCTCCGGGGCGGCGACGACCGCGACGGCGCCGAGCACCGCCCCGACGGCGACGAGCCAGAGTCCCGCGGCGATCATCGGCCGGTCAGCTCCCGCAGGGCCGCCACGATGTCCTCGGGCCGGGGCGGGCAACCCGGCACCTCGAGGTCCACCGGGACGACGTCGGACACCGCCCCGACGACGCCGTACGCACCCGCGAACACCCCGCAGCTGCGCGCGCAGTCGCCGATCGCGACGACGCGGCGGGGCGCCGGCATCGCCTCGTAGGTGACGCGCAGCGGCTCGGCAAGGTTGCGCGTGACGGGGCCCGTGACCACGATCGCGTCGGCGTGCCGCGGCGAGGCGACGATCCGCGCGCCGTACCGCTCGGCGTCGTACACCGGGCCGAAGGCCGCGCCGATCTCGATCTCGCAGCCGTTGCACGAGCCGGCGTCGACGTGCCGGACCTGGACCGAGCCGGTCCGCGGTGCCGCGCCCTCCTCGGCGGGGCGGGTGGGCGCGGGGGCCGCGGGCTCGGCGATCCGCCCGACCCGCAGCATCGTGCGCAGCAGCTTCAGCACCGGGTCAGCAGTCCGCCCGCTCGGCGGCCTGCTCGGCGGCCTGCTCGTCCTCGGCGCGCAGGTCGCTCAGGACCTCGATCTGGAGCGCGAGCAGGTCGCCCCGCAGCTGCCGGGCGACGGCGAGCAGCTCGGCAGTGCGCGGCGTCGTCAGCGAGTAGTGGACGGTGGAGGCCTCGCGCCGCGCCTGCACCAGGCCGACGGACCGCAGCACCGCCAGGTGCTGGGACAGCCCCGAGGCGCCGACGCCGAGCTCGGCCGTCATCTCCCCCACGGCCCAGGCGCGCTCGCTCAGCAGCTCGAGCACCCGGACGCGGACGGGGTTGCCCATGGCCTTGAAGAGGTCGGCCTTCATCTGGACGTGCGGCGCGGTCATCCGGCACCTGTCGGAACGAGGCCTCTCACGAACACAGGCTGACGATATCACCGACTTATGGGTGCGTGACTTTAGCGATCCATGAAGCCGCGCACCCCTTCCCCGGTCCGCGCCTCCCGTCCACGTCGGCAGGCGCACAGACGCGTCTGCGCGGTACGAGCGAAGACCTTCGACGCCGGTGTGGGATCGTTCCCACAAATGGGCTTCGTCGCCGGTTCATGATCAGTAACGTGGGGTCGGCGACACACAGGTACGCCCCATCCCCCACCCAGGAGCGCCCCGCCATGACCGTCCAGACGCCGCCCCGGCCCCCCGCAGCGCCCGCGCCGTCCGACGCCCCGCCGCCCGGCCCGGCACGCCGACGCCGCCGCGCGCCGATCGTCGCCGCCGTGCTCGTCGTCGTCGGGCTGGCCGCCGCCGCGGGTGTCGTCGTCGCCACCGCCCGCCACTGGACGAAGGTCGACGTCCCCGAGCAGGCCGAGACGTTCCACGAGGAGGAGTACGAGACGGGCTCGTTCGTCGTCGAGCTGGTCGCCGGCAGCCCCTGCACGTCCGGGCAGGCCACGAGCGAGTGCGTCGCCCTGCTGGAGGCCGAGTACCAGGCCGTGTGCGTCGCCCAGCCGATCACACCGGAGTCCGGCGAGGTGTGCGAGACCTCCCGCGAGGCGTGGGACTGGCTGCTCGAGATGGACATGACCGGCTTCGTCATCGACCAGGTCGCCGACCAGAACCACCTGACGTCCACGCCCGAGATCGCGACGCGGCAGGTCTCCAATGAGGACTACGTGCCGGCCGTCACCCACGAGGCCGTGTGCTACGCAGGCTTCATCGGCGAGTGCACCTGAGCACGCCGACGCGCTGACGCGGCGGAGCAGCGCACCCATCGGAGGGGTCCGGACCACACGGTCCGGGCCCTCCCCGTCGTGCCGCACCTACCGCCGCACGGCGTCGAGCGTGAGGGCCACCCACTCCCGCACCCAGGACGTGGGCAGGAGCCAGCCAGGGCTCGACGCGGCGAGCCCGTCGGCGTCGAGCCCGACGCGGTCGGCGATCTCCAGCGCCCGGTGCAGGTGGTAGCCCTCGGTGACCACGACCACCCGCGAGCCGAGACCGTGCTCGTCGAGGATCTCCGCGGAGTTCGTGAGGTTCTCGAGCGTCGACGTCGAGCGGTCCTCGAGGAGGATGCGGTCCTCCGCGACGCCCCGGTCCACGAGGCCCCGGCGCATCGCCTCGGCCTCGCTGACCTGCTCGCCAGCCCCCTTGCCGCCCGAGACGACCACGGGCACCTCGGGGTGCCCCAGGAGGTAATCGGCGGCGGTGTCGATCCGACGCTGGAGCGCCTGGCTCGGGGTGTCGCCCTCCACCCTGCAGCCCAGGACGACGACGGCGCCCGGGGCCGCGTCGGGCTCGCCGATGTCGGCGAGCATCCATGCGGAGAGCGCACCGCACCAGAGCACCCCCGCACCGAGCGCGACGGCGCCCGCCCCCAGGACGGCCCTGCCGCGCCGGGTCCGCGCGAGGGCACGCAGCCCCCGCGCGACCGTCGACCAGACCAGGACGACGACGGCCAGCGTCACGCTCGCCGCGAGGCCCAGCGCGTTGCCGGCATTCCAGATCCCGGCGACGACCACCGGCTGGAGGAACACCCACAGGCCGACGGCCGCGAGCAGCAGGAGGAGCGCGCGGACCACGGTGCGGCGTGTGGGCATCGTCCCGGAGACTCCCGACTCGTCGGCGGACAGTCGCGACCGTAGCAGCGGCCCGATCAGATCGGCCCGCCCTTGAGGTACGCCGGCAGCGGGACGAACCCGCAGGCCGCGCCCGTGTCGTCCAGCAGCCGCCCCATCAGCTTGACCGTCCTGAGCACGACGGCGCGGTCGACGATCTGCACGCCCGGCATCCGGTCCTCGATCGTCGCCTCGAGCCGGTGCACGTCGTCGAGGTTCCGGGTCCACACGTCGATGGCCAGGTCGTACTGGCCCACGACGGCGACCACCGCCCGGGCCTCCTGGACCGTGGCGATCCGCTGCGCCCACCAGCGGCCGCGACCGACTGACCACACCACGAGAGGGGTCCACTTTCACCCGAGGTGGTTTCGCACGATCGTCGCAACGCCGACCGGGTCAGGATGGCACGGCTCCGGCGAAGACCTCGCCGGGGCTGCGCCAGTTGAGAACGCGCCGTGGGCGACCGTTCAGGCGCGCTTCGACTTCGGCCAGGTCGGTCGCGGTGAAGACCGAGAGGTCGCTGCCCTTGGGGAAGTACTGACGCAGCAGACCGTTGGTGTTCTCGTTCGTCCCGCGGAGCCATGGCGATGCGGGCCTGGCGAAGTAGACGCCCTCGGAGAAGTGCTCGGCAAGGAGGTCGTGGCGGGCCATCTCTGAGCCCTGGTCCCAGGTCAGGGTGCGGCGCGCGACCGGGCTGAGCGTGTCCAGCATGGCGTGCATGGCGGTCACGAGCTGTGCGGCGGCGTGCCCGTCAGGCAGGTGCACCAGGCGGACGTACCGGCTGGCGCGGTCGACCAGGGTCCCGATGGCGGACCTGCTCATCCGCCCGACGATGAGGTCGCCCTCCCAGTCCCCGATGCGTCGGCGGTCCTCAACCTCAGGGGGGCGGGCGTCGATCAGGAGTGCCGGTGCGACGAATCGCACGGTCCGCTGATCGGTCCGGCGCCGGCGCTTGCGCAGCGGCCGACCGGTGCGCAGGTGAACGGTCAAGGTCCTGCTCAACCCGCCTTTGCCGCCGTGGTAGAGCGCCTGGTAGATCGTCTCGTGGCACACATGCCAGTCCCGGCGGTCCGGGTGCTCCTGGCGCAGCCAGGCAGCGATCTGCTGTGGGCTCCAGTCCTCCTTCAACTTGGTCTGCACCACGTCCCGCAATGCCGGGTCCCCGGCGATCCGCCCGCTACGAGGACGCCGCGCGGCCGCCCGAGAACGGGCGTGGGCGAGCACCGGGTCGTAGATGTCGCCATCGTGCGGGCGCATGTTGCGCCGGACCTCCCGCGAGATCGTCGACGGCGCGCGCCCAAGCCGCCGGGCGATCTCCCTGACCGACACGCCCTGACCCCGCAGCGCCCCGATGCGCTCCCGCTCGAGCCTCGACAGGTATCGGGAGGTCCGGGCATCTTCGCGCAAGCGGAGCGGTGGCAGGCCGCCGCGCTCGGCCCGCCACCGGTAGCCCGTCTTGCGCGTGATCCCGACCCGGCGGCACGCCTCGACTGTGCCCACCCCAGCCAAGATCAGCGACCAGTACTCGTCCTCCACGCCCAGCTGCCGCTTACGGCCACGTCGTCCCATCTCCACACCCCGTGATCTACCAGGAGTGTTGCGACGAACCCTCGAACCCGCCCGACGCCAGGGGGTCCGTTTTCGGCCGTCGTTGACACCATCTCCTGGCGAACGGCTGGACTGTGCTGAGGATCTGGGAGCACGCCCCAGCTGTTGAGGCGCTCGACGCGACTCGGACGTTCCTCGCCGCGTCGACCAACGCCCGTCTCGTCCCGCAGGCTCCCGTCCCGGCGGACGACGGTCCCTGGCGAAACTCAGAGCGCACCCGCTGACTGGGCGAGCTTGAGCCCCGGGCTAGGCAGCGGCCCGAGTGAACTTCAGGGTCTGGGCGTAGTTCCACCAGGTGGTGCCGGTCAGGTCGGGGTTGCGGGAGACCGACAACGTGTAGGCCCCCGACAGCCCGGACAGCACCATCGAGGTGCTCGTCTTCAGCTCACCACCGTTGACGACCTGCCCGGCCGAGTCGACCAGCGTCCACAAGAGCGGACCGGTCCCCGACGTGGACAGCGGCATGGAGAACGTCCAGATCACCGAACTGTCCGCCGGGACGGTGAACCGGTACTGGTCCACCGACGCCGACGTCTCCAGCAACCCCGCCCCCGGCGTGGAGGAGTTCACCAGGACCCGTTCGACCTGCGGGGTCGACAGATCCACCTCGAACACCTGGGACAACGCCTCGGAGACCGCGAACAGCTGGAAGTCATAGGACCCGGACAACGTCCCCGACGTGGACGTGGCCAGACCCGAGACCCGGAACACGTAGTCCCCGGCCACCAGCTGCTCCTCGAACCGCGGATAGGACGACCCCACGTCCGCGACCGACCACACCACCTGCCCACCCGGGCCGACCAGCTCCAACTTCGCATGCCCACTGGAGCTGTTGGCGACCCGCTTGGTCCAGTCCATCACCACCCGGGCCCCACCAGCCGGCACCGTGAACGCGTACTCGTCCACCGCCGCCCGAGACTCCAGGTTCGCAGCCCCCTCACCCAACCCCCGCGACGCCACCGAGGCCACATCCGACAGATCCACCTCGAACACCTGCGCCGCCGGCACGACAACCATCGGGAGGTCGTAGGTCCATCCATCCGGGGGCGGTTGGGCCCCCCTCGTACACCTCCACGCACGCCCGGCCGCCGATGCCGTCGACCCGGATCGCGGGGCCACGCTGCCCGCTCACGGCTGCGAACGTGCCGCCAATCGAGGTCAGTCTCCAAGCCATCTCGTGCGTCAACCTGGATCCGTCAACGATCAGGGATGCGCCCTCCGGAGCGGCAAAGCAGTAGCGGTCGGAAGACCCAGCCGCCTCGAGCCGTCCTGCACCGCTCGTACCGGCCATCGCCGCCGGACGCACCTCAACACCAGGCTGCATCTCTAGTTCGAAGAGCTCGTAGGGCACACGGTGCATGTCGACTTCGACACGACCGACGCCGAGGGTCGTCGCACCACCGTCGCTGGCGATCCGCAACCTGGCGAGGACGTCAGGCGCAGAGTGCAAGCGCCCGAACACGACGGTAGCCCCGTACAGCGTGGCACCGGAGGCGAGCTGGACGCTGCGCTCCGAGTCCTCCCGCACCGCACCCCGCACGACCGTGCCGTCCAGAACCAATTCCACCGTGCTTGAACTGATAGGCACGTCGGACACGACGGCCGCGACAACGGTCAGCGAGCTGTGCCCGGACAAATCGTTGAGGTAGAAGGAGTAGTGATCGTTCGCCCCGTAAAGTCCCGCAAGGTTCGATCCGTCTGCCTCGGCGCGGAGCCGCCCCGGGTAGAAGTTCGGCGGAATCTCGCCGTTGAACCCCACCGAGAGGGGCGTGTCGCCGAGCATGGCGTCGCCGAGGCCGAGTCCGAAGCTCGGCGAGCTGGCGAGACTATCGGCGAACGATGCGTCCCCCGAGAAGCCTACGTCCGCAATGCAATCGTCAAGGCCCAAGCCCTCGCTCAGGCCCGCCGACAGGCACACGTCACGCGCCCGCGAATAGTCGGCCGGCGAGAGGTCGCCGAGCGTGGTCACGCCACGCGGGTACCCTGGATCGTAGTAGTCTTCTGTCGATTTGCCATCCGCATACGTGAAGAGCGAACTCACATCACTCACCCGCCACGACGCACCGAATGTGGCGTAGAGCCTTTGCAGGTAAAGAGCGTCCGAGGCGCCGAAGCCAAGCGAACTCGTAACATCGATACCGCCGGAGGAAACGAGATCGTTGCGCGGATTGCCATCGAAGTTGCCGAGCATTCCGACGATTTCTCCGGCCCAGCCGTCGGGCAGTCCAATGCTCAGGTCGCCGCGGGCCCCTGGCCTCGGGGTCCACGTGACCAGCGCCTGCGCGGCCTGCCCGTCGAAAGCGCTCAGCATCTGCAACGCACCGCGGGCTTCGCGGGAGAGGAGCCGCCCATCTCCCAAGTACGTGATGGCACCAACAGGAAGCTCCAGCGCCGCCCCGTCTACGAGCACCGCGCCGTCCGACGAGAACTCCACAGTTGCGTCTCCCGAGCGGACGACTACCGAACCGATGCTCGAAAGGTCGCGCTGCGCGGGGACTGTCCTCATCTGGATCTCGAACTCAGAGGCATCGTGCCTGAGCAGCGAGAACTCGCCGACAGCGTGGAAATCGTAATTGAGGCCATCCAAACGTAGTGAGTCGCGGATCAGCCCGAACCTGCCCCCCCTCTGATTGCGGTGTGACGAAGGGCTGGCACACTGAGCACCGTGTCACGACCCGTACCGGTCGGAGCACCGCCGTGTCCGCGGCCTGGTCACACCGCCGAACTTGGGTTCGTGGTGGTGCGCGATGGCCGGTACGGCCGTCCTCCGGGCCGTCAGCGCTACCGCTGCACCGACCCCGCCAGTGGGGCTTTCCATCGCTTCACACCCCTGCTGCCGCGTGAGCTGACCGTCAGCGGGGTGTGCACCTCGTGCGACACCGAGGTCGCGGCGCACGCCGGGCCGGTCGTCACGCGTACCTATCGCCACCGCCTGCACCTGGTCGCGGACGCGCTGGTGGCCGTTGGGCGCGGGGTGAGCTACACCAGGGCCGCCCAGCGCGCCCGGGTGGCGGCAGGACGGGACCCGCTCGAGGGCGAGGGCGCGGGGCAACTCGTCGCCGAGTGGGTGGACGCCTGGGCCCCGGTCATCCTGCGCGCGCACGCCCAGGGGGCCCCGGTCGAGACGCTCGTGCTCGACAGCACCGACTTCTGGTGGACCAACCGGCGGACCTCCCAGCGGCGCCGGGAGTTCGCCGTCCTGCTGGCCTACGGCTACCTGGCGAACGGCCAGCGCCGCCTGCTCGGCGCGCACGCGGCACCGACCGCGCGCACCGGGGACTACCTCGACCTCCTCGCCGGCCTCGAGCTGCCCGAGCCGCCAGCATCGGTTGTGGCTGATGACGACCGAGCCATCCAGGCCGCGGTGCGCGTGATGTGGGGCTCAGGTGCCACGACGCCGTACCTGTTCACGTGTGAGTACCACCTGCGCCAACGTGCGCAGGACGCGTTGCAGGCCGACAAGGCCGACGCTCCACGCGGAAGGTGGATGCGCCGCCTGGACACCGCGTTCCGCCGTCCGGAGGGCTGGGAGGAGTTCCGGGACTCCTGCGCGACCCTAGGCACCGCGGCCCGGTGGGTCACCGCGAACGACCAGCTCATCTCCGCTCAGGTCGTCGCCAGGCACCAACTCCCCGCTCACTACTCCACGGCTGCCGCCGAGGCCGCTGCGGCCAAGCTACGCGGCCTGTTCGAACAGCGCTCCTTCGCGCTGCGCAACGCCCGGCGCACGAACCTGCTCCTCGGCCTGGCCTGTCTGCACCTGAACAACCAGGACGACGCTGCCACCTACCACCGCATCCTGCGCGAGCACACCGAAGCCCTCGGCGGGTATCCCGCGACCCGGCAGCGCACGAACCGTGACAAGGGCCGCGACCCGGCCACCGGCAAGCGGATGTCTTCGCTTCGCTGACGGCTACGCCCGGGACAGGACCTCGACGAGCTGGTCCACCGTCGGGGACCCGCCGACACCCTCCGGGGTTCGGTAGAGCCGGCACGACAGCCCCACCAGCGCCCCTGCTTGCGCGAAGGCGTCCTCGCCGTCCACAAGCACCGATGGCGACCCGTGAAAACCCCACTCCTCGGCCTGCTCCGGGGTGGCAACGAGGACCTTCTCCACCTCAACCGGACGGCCCACCGCCTCGAGCGCCTCACGCAGGCGCGCGTCGGCGACCTTCCAGTGGGGGCACCCGTCGAAGTACAGCAGCTGGACTCGCATACCCCCATCCTGCCCCACTGCAGCGCCGCATCAGTCACCTCGCGAGCGCGCCTTTATCACACCGCAATCAGAGGGGGGGGCGGTCGTTGCTCGCCTCATCCTCGGGTGGCTGCGGATCGCCAGCCACCGCACTGAGAAACTCGTTCGGCAGGCCTTCGGAGGCCGAGGTTGGTGGCGCGGTCACCGAGTCGCCTCGCAGCGCCCCGTCGCCGGCGACGGCCGTCGACCTAGTGTCCAGCGAGAGTTCGGAAGCGCCCGTGGGAGCGACTACCGCCCCACCGCCCACGCTCGCCACTGGGCCTACCGGTCCGGCAAGCGCCCCAGTTGCAGGCTCGAGCATCACCTGCTGCCGAACCTCTGGCAAGGGCGAGGCCACGGATGCGGTGGCAGGCGCCGCGGTGATGACCACCGACGCAACTACCGCTGCGGCAACGATCGATCCCAGAACTCGCCCGGATGCGGAACGCGCGGACATAGCGATCCCCCTGCTCAGTCACGCTGGCTGGCGCCACAGTCACGGCGCCCGTGACAGAAGGTAGCGGCGATCGGGCCCCGTAGGGCCATGCGGCGGGCACAGTCACCCATTCGGGGCAACGAGCCCAGGACCCAACGCGTTGGCGCGCTCCCGAACGCACGCGCATATGCGCTAGCGTCTCGCCATGGCCTCAGGGGGAGCCTCGACGGCGGCACGCGTGCGACTCCTGGATCGCCTTTGGGAACCGGCCGATGGGCCGCTTCTTGCGCTGCTCGAGGTTCACGGACCTGGGGGGATAACTGAGGGGGACTTGTCCTCCGACGAGCGATCCCATGGGATCGTCGACGGCGCGGCGGGTCCGGCGATCGTGCGGATGCCGCCCCTCATCGACCGGCAGTTCGACCACTGGATGGTTGCCATTGCCGGTGGCATGAGCCTTGTCTTCGAACGCGCCCATGACCGGCCCGACCAGAGCGGGAAGCTCGTCCCGCGCGGGCTCTACCGTTTCGACCTTGCGACCTCGACCTGGTCGCGACTGCCGGTCGACCCGGGTCCCACGCCGCGCCGATGGTTCACGGTGACCGCCAACGCCGACGGCTCACGGGTGATCGTCGTGACGCATCGCGTCGACGACGCGCCCGCGGATGCCGAGCGGCCGTGGGACTCCACCACCACGACGGTGTCGGAGATCGTCGGCGGCCACTCGCGCCAGGTCGGGACACTGCGCGGCATGTGGCGTGAGGGCAACGAGCCGGCGGCGTACCTGTCCCCCGACGGGGCTCTCCTCGCCTTGTCGATTCACGAGCAGGGCACTTGGTCGACCCAGTGCGTCGTTCTCGACATGGCCACCGGTCACCGCGTGGCACATCACGCAGGGGCCAATCCGTGCGGTTCGGCAGCGTGGTCACCCGACGGGCGACACCTTCTCGTGACGACCTCGGGCGCTCCCGGCGTCCTCGACCTCGACACCCTCGAAATCGGGCCGCTTCCCATCGCGCCCGGCCGGCTCGGAGAGCCGGGCGGCGGCCGCGCGTTCCCCGCCGGCTTCCTCGACGACAACCACCTGCTGATCTACTCCGAACGTCACAACTACACCCGCGAGACCACGAACCTGACCATCGCGTCAGTCCCCGTGCAGGGTACCGAGCGCACCCCCCTCTACACTTGGACCGCCCCACGCTTCAACCAGTACATTCGGCCCCAATTCGTCGCACCGATCCACGAACGGCTGAAGAGTCTGGCCAACCCGTCGTCAGAGGGGTGAGCGCGCAGTAAGGCACTGTCGAGACACTCCCGGTCGGGGAGCGTCTCGACGCCTCCATCTAGTCAGCTTGGCCCGTGAGTCCGCGGCCGTGATCTCCGCCCGCTGGTCCAGTCGTCGTCTCGCGGCCCGCGCCGGCTTGGCCGACGCGCACACCCACGCCTATCTGGATCCACTGGGGTCTGCTGCACGGATAGGTGACACCTGATCTGGCTTGCCTTGCGGCGGCCGGGGAGGATGTTGCCGTGCCCAAGCCCTACCCTCGCGAGTTCCGTGACGACGTGGTCCGTGTGGCCCGCAACCGT
>JAEZZV010000284.1 GCA_023418375.1 Actinomycetes bacterium
GGCCGGGCACGCCCCGGTGGCCGGCCACGGCCGGACGGCGACGCCCACGCGGGGGCCTCGCCGCCGTCGTCGGCCCACGGCCGAGGAGGAGGAGGACGCGATCCTCGACGCCGCCGAGGGCGGGCCCGCCTGGCCCCTCAGCCCCCGTTCTTGATGGCAGCGCGGCGGGCCTCCGCCGCAGCGCCACGCGTCGCACCCCCGCGGCTGCGCATCTGCACGCCGGACTCGGCGAGCACGCCGTGCACGAAGCCGTAGGAACGACCGATGTCGTCCGCCATCGACCGGATGCTCTCGCCGCGCTGGTACCTCTCGACGAGCGTCTGTGCGAGGCTCTTGCGCCCTTCGCCGGTGATGCGGGAGCCCTTGGGCAACCTGTCGCTCATGTCGTCCCTCCTGTGTCGGGCGTTGTCCCGAGTGATGATGCTGGCACGTGTCACGCGAGTGAGATGAGATCCGCGTAACTGTCGTTCCACAGATCTTCGTCCCCGTCGGGCAGGAGCACCACTCGATCGGGCCGCAGACTTTCCACGGCTCCTTCGTCGTGAGTCACCAGGACAACTGCGCCCTCGTAGCGGCGCAGCGCCGACAGGATCTCCTCCCGGCTCGCCGGGTCGAGGTTGTTCGTCGGCTCGTCGAGCAGCAGAACGTTCGCCGCCGAGACGACGAGCGTCGCGAGCGCCAGCCGGGTCTTCTCCCCGCCGGAGAGCACCGCCACCGGCTTCTCGGCGTCGTCGCCCGAGAAGAGGAACGAGCCCAGCACCGAGCGGACCTGGGTGTCGGTGAGGTCGGGCGCGGCGTGCCGCAGGTTCTCCACCACGGTGGCGGCGGCGTCCAGCGTCTCGTGCTCCTGGGCGTAGTACCCGAGCTTGAGGCCGTGCCCCGCGACCACCTCCCCCGTGTCGGTCGGCTCGACGCCCGCGAGCAGGCGCAGCAGCGTGGTCTTCCCCGCGCCGTTGAGGCCGAGCACGACGACCCGGCTCCCCCGGTCGATCGCAAGGTCCACGTCCGTGAAGACCTCGAGCGAGCCGTAGGACTTGCTCAGGCCCGTCGCCGTCAGGGGCGTGCGCCCGCACGGTGCGGGCGTCGGGAAGCGCAGCTTCGCCACCTTGTCCGCCGCGCGCTCGGACTCCAGCCCCGTGAGCAGCCGCTCCGCGCGGCGCGCCATGTTCTGCGCCGCGACGGCCTTGGTCGCCTTGGCGCGCATCTTGTCCGCCTGCGCCATCAGGGCGGCGGCCTTCTTCTCCGCGTTCGCCCGTTCCCGCTTGCGCCGGCGCTCGTCGGCCTCACGCTGGAGCAGGTAGGCGTCCCACCCGAGGTTGTACTGGTCGAGCTCGGCCCGGTTGGCGTCCAGGTGGAAGACCTTGTTGACCGTCGTCCGCACGAGTCCGACGTCGTGGCTGATGACCAGGAACCCGCCGGGGTAGGACGCGAGGAAGTCGCGCAGCCACACCACGGAGTCGGCGTCGAGGTGGTTGGTCGGCTCGTCGAGCAGGAGCGTGTCCGCGCCCGAGAAGAGGATCCGCGCGAGCTCGACACGGCGCCGCTGGCCGCCGGACAGCGTGCCCAGCGGCTGGTGGAGCACCCTGTCGTCGAGACCGAGGTTCGCAGCGATCCGCGAGGCCTCGCTCTCGGCCGCGTACCCGCCGGCCGCGGTGAACCGCGCCTCGAGCCGGGAGTAGCGGTCCATCGCCGCCTCCCGCGTGGCCTCGTCCACGCTGGCCATCGCGGCCTCGGCGGTCCGCATGGACCGGATGATGTGGTCCAGCTCCCGGACCGAGAGGATGCGGTCCATCGCCAGGACGTCGAGGTCGCCGGTCCGGGGGTCCTGCGGCAGGTAGCCGACGTCGCCGCTGCGCACCACCTTGCCGCCCGTCGGCAGGCCCTCGCCCGCGAGCACCCGTGTGAGCGTGGTCTTGCCCGCGCCGTTACGTCCGACGAGACCGACCCGGTCCCCCGACGCGATGCGGAAGGAGGTGGGGACGAGCAGCTGACGGGCGCCGACGCGCAGCTCGACGTCCTGCGCGCTGATCACTGCCGTTTCCTCTCACACCGTTGACGACGCCCTGTGGGCGGACACAAACGCCGCCCATCGTACGACCGGCTAGCGTGGCGCCCGATCCATTTTCCCAGGCCCCGCCGTACGACGGCCCCGACCCGCCGCCCCGGGAGACCCGATGAACCCCGAGACCCCCGACGCCGTCCCCGCGCCGACCGGCCCCACCGAGGGTCCGCACGGCGCCGCCACGGGGCGGGCGGTCGCCGGCCTGCGGGCACCGGTCGCCGACGTCGCCCTGGTAGCGACCCTGGCGGCTTTCGTCGCCGTCTGCGCCGTGCTGCCGTCGTTCCCCGTGGCCGGCCTCACCGTCCCCATCACGCTCCAGACGTTCGGCGTCATGCTCGCGGGCGTGCTCCTGGGCGCCCGCCGCGGCGCGCTCGCGGTCCTGCTCTACCTCGCCGTCGGGCTCGCGGGGCTGCCCGTGTTCGCCCAGGGCACGGGTGGCCTCGGCGTCCTCGGCAAGGCCTCGGCCGGCTACCTGCTCGCCTTCCCGCTCGCCGCCGCCCTGGCCGGCTTCCTCGTGACGCGGGCGCGTCACCTCCCGGCCCGCTGGCTCCCTGCGGCCGTGTTCGGCGCGGCGATGGCGGGGAGCCTGCTCGTCACGCACCCCCTCGGCATCGCCGTGATGGGCGCGCGGCTCGGCATGTCGGCGTCCGAGGCGATCGCCGCCGGGGCCGTCTTCCTGCCCGGTGACGTGCTCAAGAACGTGCTGGTGGCCGTCGTCGCGGCCGCGGTCTTCCGCGCGTTCCCGGACATGCTCGACCGGCGGTGAGCGGGCACCCGTGATCGAGCTGCTCGGAGCCGGCGTCGCCGTGCGGACGGCCGACGGCGGGGTCCGCACGCTGCTCGAGCCCGTGGATGCCCGGCTGCCCGAGCGGCGCGTCGCCGTCGTCGGCGCGAACGGCTCCGGCAAGTCGACGCTCGCACGGCTGCTCAACGGGCTCGTGCTGCCCACGACGGGCGCGGTGCGGGTCGACGGCCTCGACACCGCGCGCGACGGCGCCGCTGTGCGTCGTCGCGTCGGGTTCGTGTTCACCGACCCGGACGCGCAGCTCGTGATGCCGACACCCGCCGAGGACGTCGCACTGTCGTTGCGCCGCGCGCTGCCCCGGGCCGAGGAGCGCGGGGCGGCCGTCCGCGCGGTCCTCGACCGCTTCGGGCTCGGCGCGCACGCCGACGTCCCGGTGCACGCGCTCTCCGGGGGCCAGAAGCAGCTCCTCGCCCTGGCGGGCGTGCTCGCGACGGAGCCCGCGGTGGTGGTGTGCGACGAGCCCACGACGCTGCTCGACCTGCGATGGCGCCGAGTCGTCGACGAGCTCCTCGGATCGCTCGAGCAGCAGGTGGTCCTCGTCACGCACGACCTCCAGGCGGCAGCACGCACCGAGCGGGTGCTCGTCGTCGACGAGGGCCGCGTGGTGGCCGACGGCGCGCCCGAGGCGTCGCTGGAGCGCTACCTCGAGCTCATGTCGGCGCGGCCGGCATGAGAGCGCCGTCGACCGCCGGTCTGCTCGGCCTGCACGTGCCCGGCGACACGTGGCTGCACCGGGCGGGTGCCGGGCCCAAGGCGGCGGGGCTCGCGGCGCTCGGGATCGCCGTCGTCGTCCTCCGCGGCCCGTGGTGGGCTCTTGCGCTGCTGGGGACCACCTGCCTCGCCGCGGCGAGCGCGCGGCTGCCCTGGCGTGCCACGCTGGGCGGGCTCGCGCCCGTGCTCGTCGCGGCTGCAGCCCTGGCGGCGTACCAGACGTGGCAGCGCGGCGGTGCCGTTGGCGTCGAGGTGGCCGCCGACCTGGTCTCGGCCGTGCTGGCGGCCACGGTGGTGACAGCGACGACCCCCACGGACCGCATGCTCGACCTCGTGGTGCGGGCGAGCCTGCCGCTGCGCCGCCTCGGCGCCTCCCCCGAGACGATCGGGCTCGCCGTCGCGCTCATGCTGCGGGCGGTCCCGGCGCTCGGGCGCACCGCCGCCGAGG
>JAEZZV010000342.1 GCA_023418375.1 Actinomycetes bacterium
GCCGCCGGGGGCGCAGGTGGCGCCGGTGGCGCCGGGGGGCACCGACACGGTCCGCGCCCGGCACCCGCGCGGGTCGTTCACATGCGGTTTCGTAGACTGAGGCGGTGAACCCCCTCCACGCCGAGCCCGACCAGCCGACCACGTCGTCGGGCGGCCGTGTGCTCCTCGCGGCGCCCCGCGGGTACTGCGCGGGCGTCGACCGGGCCGTCGTCGCCGTCGAGAAGGCGCTCGAGCACTACGGGCCGCCGGTCTACGTGCGCAAGGAGATCGTCCACAACAAGTACGTGGTGGAGACCCTCGCGAAGCGGGGCGCGATCTTCGTGGACGACACCGACCAGGTGCCCGAGGGGGCACGGGTGGTCTTCTCCGCGCACGGGGTCTCGCCCGCGGTGCACGCGGCGGCCGCGTCGCGCGGGCTGCAGACGATCGACGCGACGTGCCCGCTGGTCACGAAGGTGCACAAGGAGGCGGTCCGGTTCGCCTCCGACGACTACGACATCCTGCTCATCGGTCACGAGGGGCACGAGGAGGTGGAGGGCACGTCGGGCGAGGCGCCGGAGCACATCCAGGTCGTGAACTCCCCGGACGACGTCGACGACGTCGTGGTGCGCAACCCCGCGAAGGTCGTGTGGCTGTCGCAGACGACCCTGTCCGTCGACGAGACCATGGAGACGGTGCGCCGCCTGCGCGACCGCTTCCCGCTGATGGCCGACCCGCCGAGCGACGACATCTGCTACGCGACTCAGAACCGCCAGGTCGCGGTGAAGAAGATCGCGGCGGAGTGCGACCTGGTGGTCGTCGTGGGTTCGGCGAACTCGTCGAACTCGGTGCGGCTCGTGGAGGTGGCGCTGGAGTCCGGTGCGCGGTCCTCGCACCGGATCGACCACGCGGAGGAGATCGATCCGGCGTGGCTGGACGGCGTGCGGACCGTCGGCGTGACCTCGGGCGCCTCGGTGCCGGAGATCCTGGTCGACGACGTCCTCGCGCGGCTGGCCGGGCTCGGCTTCGGCGACGTGCAGGAGGTGCGGACGGCGACGGAGGACCTCATGTTCTCCCTGCCCCGCGAGCTTCGGGCCGACCTCAAGGCTGCCGGCGAGGCGACGGGGCGGCCGACGCGCGGCGAGCGGCGGGCCCTGTCCGTCGAGCCCGCGTAGGTCCCGTTTGCTCGTCCCGACCGTTCGAGCTCAGCCCAGCGCCACCACCCGGTTGGCCTCGGCGGCGACGAGCTCGGGCGCCTGGACCTGCCGCGCCGCGCGGTCGACCTGGGAAGGAACCTCGAGGTCGGCGTCGGTGACCTTGAGCTCGGCGAGCCGTCGGGCGCTGACCAGCACGCGTGACTCGAGCGAGCTCACGGTCTCGTTGTAGGCGCGGACGGCCCCGTCGAGCTGCCGGCCCAGACGGCCGACGTGACCGCCGAGCGTCGCGAGCCGGCCGTGCAGCTCCCGGCCGAGCGTGAGCACCTGCTGGGCGTTCGCGGCCAGCGCGTCCTGGCGCCAGGCGTACGCGACGGTACGCAGGAGCGCGACGAGCGTCATCGGGGTCGCGAGCACCACGCCACGCTCCATCGCGTGCTCGATCAGGGTGCCGTCGGCCTCGACCGCGGCGTGCAGGAACGCCTCCGCCGGGACGAACATGACGACGAACTCCGGCGCCGGGGTGACCTGCTCCCAGTACTCCTTGGCGGCGAGGTCGTCGATGTGGCGGCGCATGTGCCGGGCGTGGGCCGCGAGCCGGTCCGCCCGCACGGCCTCGTCGTTCGTCTGCATCGCGTCCAGGTAGCCGAGGACCGCAACCTTGGCGTCCACGACGACGTTCTTGCCGCCCGCCAGGTGCACGACCATGTCGGGTCGCAGGGCGCCGTCGTCGGTGGTCAGGTGTCGTTGCTCGACGAAGTCGACGTGCTCGAGCATGCCGGCCGACTCCACGACCCGGCGCAGCTGCACCTCGCCCCACCGGCCGCGCACCTGCGAGGAGCGCAGCGCGCTCACGAGCTGGCCCGTCTCCGAGCGGAGGAGCTCGGAGGACGCCCGCATCGCACGGAGCTGCTCGGCGAGGGCGGCCGCGGCGTCGGCCCTGGCGCGCTCGGCCGTGGTGACCTCGGCCTTCACCTGGTCGAGCGTCCGCGTCAGCGGCTCGACGAGGCGTCGGACGGCGTCCTGCTGCTGCGCGAGGTCGGCGGTGCCCGCGGCCTGCGATCTGCTGAGGCGCTCCTCGGCGACCACCAGAAACTGCTCGGAGTTGGCCCGCAGTGCGTCCGCGGCGAGTGCTCGGAACTGCTCCCCCAGCCGCGCGCGGTCCTCCTGCGCCGCTGCCACGCGCTCCGCCGACACGCGCCGCTCGGCCTCGAGCAGCGCGCGCGCCTCCGTCGCGCGCACCTCCGCCCGCCGGATCCGTACCTCCGCCCGCACGATGCCCAGGACCCAGCCGCCGACGAGCCCCACCAGCAGGGCCACGACCCCGATCACGATCTCCATGCCCCGACCCTCTCAGCGCCCACCGACATCGGGTCGCGTCCGCGCAGGTCAGTGCCCTCCGCGCGGGCGTGCCTCAGCATGCGACCGGCATGTCGATCGCCCGAGCCGCGCCGGCGGCTCGCGGTGGGTCACCGGCGGGATCGACCGCGCCGCGCCCCGGCACCCACCGGCGCATCGCGTCCCCGACCCTGCGCCCGGCGTCGTCCTCCGGCCATCCGTCGGCGAGCGTGCGCCCGCCGGGCGTCTCGACCGTGTACCGCGTGCGGCTCTCGCCGGGTCCGCATGCACCGGCAGGCACCGTGTACCTGGTCAGGGTGAGGTCGAGCCGGTGCAGCTCGTGGTGGTGGAAGGAGCAGGCGAGGGCGCCGTCGTCCACCGATGTCTCGCCGTCGTCGCGGTCCCACCAGGCCAGGTGGTGCACCTCGCACCACCTGGTCGGCGTGCCGCAGCCCGGCCAGAAGCACCCGCTGTCGCGCACAGTGACCGCGCGCGCCGCTGCGTCGCCGTGTGCAGGCGCGCCGTCCGTCCGAGGTTCATCGGCTGGCTCTCGGCGTCCACCACCACCCGGGTGAGCTCGCAGTCGCACAGGAGTCGCGCCGTCTCGCTCGGCGGAAGCGGGACGCCGTCGCCGAACGTCGCGGGAGGAGCGGCCGCGCCGCTCGCCGCGCCATCAGCCTCGCGGCGCTTCTCCTTGCGCAGGGTCGCCCACGTCTCCTCGCGCATCACGAACGAGACGGATGCCCGCGGCCCCACCGGCACACCGCCCGCCGCCGTCGCGCCCAGCGCCGCGTCCGCCAGCGTCTCGAGCGCGTCTGCGCGCCGCTGCTCGGGGGAGCGCCCGTCGTCGGGCGCGGGCTTGCCGGCCACCGCCT
>JAEZZV010000354.1 GCA_023418375.1 Actinomycetes bacterium
CGCAGGGGCAGACCGGTGGCCGTGGCACCCCGCAGCGGCGTACCGGGGAAGGTCACGGCGACCGCGGCGGCCCAGCGTGTGCCCAGCCGGTTGGCCAGGCCCGGTCGCGCGTTCTGCTCGTGGACGACGACGGGGACGCGCCCGCGCGCGGCGAGGTAGGCGGGCGTCGCCACGTACCCACCGAAGCCGACGACCACCTGAGCGTCGCGCGTCGCCTCGCGCGCCACGGAGACGGCCCGGCGCAGGCGCCCGGGCAGCCGGAACCAGTCGAGGGTCGGGCGGCGCGGGAGCGGCACGCGCGGCACCGTGACGAGCGGGTAGCCGCGCGCCGGCACGAGCTCGGCCTCGAGGCCCTCGGCGGTCCCCAGCACCCTGACGGCGAGGTCGGGGTGCCGGCGACGCAGCTCGTCGGCCACGGCGAGCAGCGGGTTCACGTGCCCGGCCGTCCCGCCACCGGCGAGGACCACCGAGCGCAGGGGCGCGCCAGTTCCCGGCGACCGCTCAGCCACGGCGCGCCTGTCGCGGACGGGTGGCGAGGCCGACCACCGCGAGCGAGCGCCGCACGACGTTCGGGCGCGCGGCCAGCGCCTCGGCCGCCCCCGGCTCCGAGCGGGCGAACGAGAGCAGCACGCCCATCGCGATCATCGTCGTCACGAGCGCCGAGCCACCGGCCGAGACGAGGGGCAGCGGGACCCCGACCACCGGCAGCAGCCCGATGACGACGGCGATGTTGATGATCGCCTGGCCGAGGACCCAGGCCCCGATCCCCGCCGCGGCGATCTGCACGAAGGGGTCGGGGTGCCGGCGCACGACGCGGGTGACGGCGACGGCGAGCACGCCGAACAGCGCGACGACCAGCAGCGTGCCGAGCAGGCCGAGCTCCTCGCCGATGATGGCGAGGATGAAGTCGTTGTGGGCCATCGGCAGGTACGACCACTTCTCGCGGCTCTCCCCCAGGCCGATGCCCGTCAGCCCGCCCGTCCCCAGGCTGTAGCTGCCTCGCAGGGTCTGGTAGCACGCGCCCTGCGGGTCGCAGTCGGCGCTGAAGAACGCGGCGATGCGCTTGGTCCGGGACTCACCCATGAGCGTCATCTGCCAGACGGCGAGGCCCGCGACCACCGACGCGACGGCGAAGAACCGCAGCGGGACGCCGGCGACGAAGAGGGAGCCCGCGACGAGGATGAGGATGATCAGCCCGGTGCCGAGGTCGTGACCGAGGAGGACCAGGCCGACGACCCCCACCGCGACGAGCACCCCGGGCACCAGGACGTGCGACCACCGGTGCAGCAGCGCCTGCTTGCGTGCCAGCACGACCCCGAGCCAGACGGCCAACGCCAGCTTGGCGAACTCCGACGGCTGCACCCGCACTCCGGCGAGAGCCAGCCAGTTCCGGTTGCCGTTGACCTCCACGCCGATGAGCAGCACGAGCACCTGCAGCCCGCTCGCGCCGATCACGGCCGGCCACGCGAACCGCTTGTAGAACGCGACCGGGAGCCGACTCGCCAGCCAGGCGAGCGGCAGGCCGATGAGCGCGAAGCGTGCCTGGTTGAGGAAGACCGCGTAGGGCGAGGCGCCGTCGGTGTCCTTCAGCGAGGAGATGCTCGAGCTCGACAGCACCATGACCAGACCCAGGGCCACGAGCAGCGCGACCACGCCCGCGATGAGGTAGTAGCTGGTCACCGCGCTGTTCCACTGACCCAGCGCGGACGCGCGCTCGCGCGGCTCCGCCTCGACGACGACCGGGGCGGCCATCAGGTCGTGGGGCCGCTCGGCTCGCCCTCGTCGAGTGCCCGCACGGCTGCCGCGAACCGCTCACCGCGGTCGGCGTAGCTGACGAACTGGTCCATCGACGCGCTCGCCGGGGCGAGCAGCACCGTGTCGCCGGGCCGGGCGAGCCGGCGGGCGCTGTCCACGGCGCGGGTCATCACCGTCCCAGTCTCGGTCGGATCGACCCGCACCACGGGGACCTCGGGCGCGTGTCGGGCGAGCGCGGTCTGCCACGGGGCCGCGTCGACGCCGATCAGGACGGCCGCCCGCAGCCGCGCGGCGCGCGTCGCGACGAGGTCGTCGAACTCCGCGCCCTTGGCCAGGCCACCGGCGACCCAGACGACCGTGCCCTGCGGGTAGCCGGCCAGGGACGCAGCGGCGGCGTGGGCGTTGGTGGCCTTCGAGTCGTCCACGTAGGCGACCCCGTCGAGCTCGCGCACGACGACGGCACGGTGCTCCCCCGCCGGGAAGGTGCGCAGCCCGTCGCGGACGGCGGCCGCCGGCACTCCCCGCGCCCGGGCCAGCGCGGCCGCGGCCAGTGCGTTCGCCACCACGTGCGGCGCGACGACGCCCGTGGGCCCCGCCAGGTGCGCCAGGTCGTCGAGTGTGGCGAGCTCGGCGGCGTGCAGGCGGCGCTCCGGGTGGTCGAACGGCGCGTGGAAGGCGCGGTCCACGAGGATGCCGTCGACGACCCCGAGCTGCCCTGGGCCTGGCCCCCCGCGCGTGACGCCGACGGCCCGCGCCCCCTCGACGACGTCCGCGTCGGCGACGAGTCGCTCCAGGCGGGGATCGGCGGCGTCGTAGACGCAGGCCCGGACGGCGCGGGCGTAGACACGCGCCTTGTCCGCCACGTACGCGTCCATGCCGCCGTGCCAGTCGAGGTGGTCCGGGGCGATGTTGAGGATCGCCGCGGCGTACGCCGACATCGACGCCGTGAAGTGCAGCTGGAAGCTGGACAGCTCGACGGCCAGCACGTCCACCGAGGGGTCGGTGGCTGCGGTGACCACGGGGGTCCCGACGTTGCCGACCGCCGGCGCGCGGTACCCGGCCGCGGTGAGCATCGACGCGAGCATCCCCACGGTCGTGGTCTTGCCGTTGGTCCCCGTGACGACGAGCCAGGGCGCCGGCCCGTCCCCCGACGCCCGGTCGGTCCGCAGGCGCCAGGCGAGCTCCACCTCGCTCCACACGGGCACGCCGCGCGCGGTGGCCCCCGCCAGCAGCGGGTGGGCGGGGGGCCAGCCGGGTGAGGCGATCACCAGGTCGGCGGCGTCGAGGTCCACCGCCGACGGGTCCGCGAGGTCGGCGTCGTCGGCCCGCTCGTCGAGCGTCGTGACGGCGGCCCCGCGCTCGGCGAGGACGGCGACCACGGCCCGCCCGGTCACGCCCAGGCCCGCCACGAGGACGCGCCGGCCCTCGAGGACCAGCGGCGCCGCGGCATCGGGCACGCGCGGGCCACCGTCCTGCGGCCGGCTCATCAGCCCGTCACCCACTCCGCGTAGAAGAGCCCGACACCGCCGGCGACGAAGATGCCGGCGATGATCCAGAACCGGATGACGATGGTGACCTCGCCCCAGCCGGACAGCTCGAAGTGGTGGTGCAGCGGCGCCATCTTGAACACGCGCTTGCCCGTCATCTTGAAGAAGCCGATCTGGATCACGTCGGAGAGCACGACGAGCACGAACAGGCCGCCGATGATCGCGGCGAGGATCTCCGTGCGGGTGAGGATCGACATCCCTGCCAGCGCGCCGCCGAGCGCGAGCGCCCCGGTGTCGCCCATGAAGATCTTCGCCGGGCTGGCGTTCCACCACAGGAACCCGAAGCATGCCCCCGTGATCGCGGCGGCGACCATGGCGAGCTCCAACGGGTCGCGCACCTCGTAGCACGTCGGGCCGGCCGTCAGCAGCGAGGTGCAGCGCTGGTTGAACTGCCACACGCCGACGACGACGTACGCGCCGAACACGACGAGCGAGACACCCGTCGCGAGCCCGTCGAGGCCGTCGGTGAGGTTCACGGCGTTCGACCAGGCGGTGATGAGGAAGTTGGCCCAGACGACGAAGAGCACCAGGCCGAGGGCAGCCCCGCCGAACGCGAGATCGAGGTCGAGGTCGCGGATGAACGAGATGTGCGTGGACGCCGGGGTGCGGAACTGCTCGCTCGGGAACTGCAGGGCGAGCACGGCGAACGTCACGCCCACGAGGCCCTGGCCGACGATCTTCCAGCGGGCCTTCAGGCCGAGGCTGCGCTGACGGGAGATCTTGATGTAGTCGTCGAGGAAGCCGACGAACCCCAGCCCCGTCATGAGGAAGAGCAGGAGCACCGCCGACGCGCTCGGCACGTTGCCCGTCACGAGGCTGGACCCGCCCCACCCGAGCAGGGTCGCCGCGATGATCACGACCCCACCCATCGTCGGCGTCCCGCGCTTGGTGTAGTGCGCCGTCGGGCCGTCCTGGCGGATGAACTGGCCGTACTGCTTGCGGACGAGCAGCCGGATGAACAGCGGCGTGGCGAACAGCGCGATGAGCAGGGCGAAGGCGCCGGAGAGCAGGACGGCGATCACGCGGCACCCCCCGGCTGCGCCAGGCGCGCGGCCAGGGCGCTCAGGCCGGCCTGGCGCCCGCCCTTGACGAGCACGACGTCGCCGGTCCGCAGGTGCTCGCCCAGCCAGGCGAGCGCGGCGTCGGCGTCGGGCACGAGCGTGGACTCCCCGTCGAAGGAGCCCTCCTGGACCGCGCCCACATGCATCGCGCGCGCGTCGTCGCCGACGACGAGCAGCCGGTCGATCCCGAGGCGGACGGCGAACCGGCCCAGCGCGTCGAGCTCGGTGGCCGCGAGCGGGCCGAGGTCGTCGGGCGCCGCGACCACGGCGACGGCGCGGGTGCCGCCGAGGCCGTCGCGCTCGCGGCGAAGGCGCCGCAGGGCCGCGCGGGTGGAGTCGGGCGTGGCCGCGCGCGCCGCGTCGACCACGGTGACGCCGTCGGTCCGCGCCCGCACCGCCCACGACTGGGCGTGCGCCGTCAGGTACGCGTCGCGGTCGTTGTACCGGTGGAAGACGCCGGCGATCTCCTGCGTGGGCTCGTGCCCCTTGCCGGTGACGATCACGGTGTCACCCTCGACCGCGAGCTCCATGCCCAGGCGCAGCGCCTCGGCGCGCGGCGAGAGCTCGAGGACGTCGCGCAGGTCAGGCCGGACGGCCCGGACGCCCTCGAGGATCGACGCGCGGATCGTGGCGGCGTCCTCCGAGCGCGGGTTCTCGTCCGTCACCACCAGCACGTCGGCCAGGCGTGCGGCGATCTCGCCCATGATCGGCCTCTTGCCCTGGTCCCGATCGCCGTCGGACCCGAAGACCAGGATCAGCCGGCCCGGGGTGATCGGCCGGACCGCCTGCAGGGCGAGGGTCAGCGCGTCGGGGGTGTGCGCGTAGTCGACCAGGCACAGGGCCTGCCCGGGCCCGCGCTCGATGACCCGTTCCATGCGACCGGGGATCGCGTGCGCGCCCGCCACGCCGGCCACGGCCTCGTCCAGCGGGACGCCGGCCCGGTGGGCGACGACCACCGCGACGGCCGCGTTCGACACGTTGACCAGGCCGGGGAGCGGGCTGGCGGCCTCCACCCGGACGCCGTCGGGACCCTCGAGCGTGAAGGTCGACCCGACCCCGTCCAGGCCGATCGTGGCGTCGGTCACGCGCCAGTGCGCCGTGGCCCACCCGGCGGCGTCCACCCGGGTGGCGACCGTGTCGAGGGGCACCTGCACCTCGCGCGCGAGCCGGGCGCCCCACTCGTCGTCCACGCAGACGACGGCGCGGCGGGCACGCTCCGGCGTGAAGAGCCGCGCCTTGTCGCGGAAGTACCCCTCCATGTCCCCGTGGAAGTCGAGGTGGTCGCGCTGGAGGTTGGTGAAGGCCGCGACGTCGAACTGGACGCCGCCCACCCGGTCGAGGGCAAGCGCGTGCGAGGACACCTCCATCGCGCACGCCGTCGCCCCACGCTCGCGCAGCAGCGCGAAGAGCCCGTGCAGGACGGGGGCCTCGACGGTGGTGCGCGGGGACTCGATCGACTCGTCGCCGACCCGCAGCTCGACCGTGCCCACCACGCCCGTGAGCGGGTGCGCGCGCTCGAGCGCGGCGGCGGCGAAGTAGCAGGTCGTGGTCTTGCCGTTGGTGCCCGTGATCCCCACGAGCGTGAGCTCGCGACCGGGCTCGCCGTACAGCCAGGCGGAGAGCGGGCCGAGGAGCGCGCGCGGGGCCGGGTCCGTCAGGACCGGCACCCCGAGCGCCGTGAGCCGCGCAGCGCCGGCGTCGTCGGTGAGCACGGC
>JAEZZV010000358.1 GCA_023418375.1 Actinomycetes bacterium
AACTCGGCCGTGTAGTCGGGAATCATGACTGCCATAATCTAAATGCTCGCGATGGAATTCTTCTCGTCTTGCCCGGGAAGACCCTGACTGAAAACCTGAAATGAATATTTCCAGCAGACGATAATCATTAAGTGATATCCGCACCAGAAAGGCCGGCTTTACATTCATGCTGCGCTCCCTGATTTTCCCGCAGATCCGGCCGAAGGCCGCATACATTTATCCCAGTTGCCCCGAGCACAGCGGAGAAGCAACCGGACCGGCCAGCCCGGAAATTTTCAAAACCGTTGAAACCGTTGATACTCGTTGCGAAAGATTGATTAGGGTTGAGCGGGGTTGAAATTCGGCGTTGAAAATCGTTGGAAGACATTGCCGGGGGGTGAATTTCATTGAAATTGTGTGGTGGAGCCGGTTTGCGGGCAAACGGATAGCTAACGGCAAAGACCGCGCAGAAGGACGTCAATCAGACTTAAAACCTCTCCCACAGGTGGATTCATCGCCATAAACTGAGCCGCCGGTTTGCCCGAAGGTCACCAAGGTTCAACTCGGGGAGACTTTAACCAACTCTGAGAACTTCACATATTATTCTTTCAAAGAGCCCCGGGGCAATTTGCCCCTGTTTCGGTTCCGCGAAGCGCGGAAGAAATTCTTCAAAAGCCCGGGGTTCGCGCCCCATTGGCGTAAAACTTAAGGGACCAAAGCCGCGAAGGAAGAGATTTCCAGTATTGCTGGGAGAGCGTCCTCCAGCAACGATGCATGGCCTTCGAAAGTGCGCACGGCTCTTCTCCCACGCGAATCCCGCGAAACGCGGGAGCCAGCCGCGAAGAAGAACGAACCATCGAAAATTTCAGCGCAGTCCCGGAATTTCTGTGGGAGCGGCTTGCAGACGCGATATTTCGCCGGTGCAAAATGAGAATGCCGGAAATCCAGACCAGGGGCCGTTTCGCATTTTTCAGGCGGCACCTGGACGGCACCAAAACGGCACCGGAACGGCACCAAGTCCTACCAGGGGAGAAACGACCCGCGAGATATCCCGCATCGGTTCAGTATCTTCCGCTCCCGGCGCACAATCCGGTAGTAGCGCGCTATCGCTTCGTGACTGAGCTTCTGGCCGCGCGTTCTGACCAGTTCGGACGCTCCCTGGAGCGTCATTGCCCCGGAATCCAGCCCGTCGACGATTTCGTCCTGGAGGCCTTCGGGAAGAGTGAGGAAGGTCAGCCTGGGCCGTTTTTGGGCTTAGAACCATCTCGCGATGATGCATTACGGATCTCCCTTTTTTAAAAAATCGGGGGGCTCCCGTCTGGAGCGGGACTCGGCGCTCACGACGAAAAGGTCCGGAAGACGCTCCCCTGGCAGAATTCCTGCCCGCGGCTCAGGCTAATACCAGGTGTTGTTTTCAGGTACGGAAACTTTGGGGGGATATTTTTTTCGAGAGAGAGGAATTTTTTTATCGGCAGACCAGGGATTTCAAATCATTCCCCGACGCTGACCTGGCAGGCAAGTTGACGGTCTTCAACATTGGATTCAACAAAGTCCGGCTGGCTTCAGCCATTCATTACAACCGCAGAGGAGTTTCTATTAGAGCCATGCCGACAGACACACGAGCAGTTCGACCAGTAGCAAATGGAAGGAGTAGCAATGCTTGCTTCAGAAATGCAAAAGGCCGCAAAGGCATGGCCTCTATTTCCGATATCCTGTTTGTGCCCCATACTGAACAAGAATATCGGGCTATGGTTGATTTGCTCCACAGCCTGATTGACGAGGTTGGAGAGAACGAAGAGCATCCATAGGCATCACTGATGGAAGTTGTGGGTGTGCTGATCGAAAAATGCGAAGATGAAGAAATTCCTGAACTGACAGAACAATAGGCTCGTCTGTTAAATTTCCATTGCCACGTTTTCGAAAAACAAAAAAGAAATATGCATGACAAGTGAATGGTCACAATCGAGGGGTAGGCCAAGGTAATCTTTTGATATTCTGAAGTCATTCAGAAGAAAATGCGCCTTTTCTAAGCTCAAAGGTCGCTTTTTCATCCCCAAAAAGATGTTCAAAGAACTCTGGGAACAGGCTCTATGGATGTTCCTACGCCTTAGCCCCGTGTTTTTGATGCCAAAATGGCCGCGCCCAGCCTCTTAACGGCCGATTTTTCCACATTTATCTATACGATTTCAACAACTAGGTTTGGTACCCCCCCTTCCAGCCCTCCCAGCACAGAGTGTTTATTGTTTGCTAATTACTATTGTGTTTTGCCTGGAGAGAGTGGCAATTTTGCTGGATTTCTCTTGCTCATGTTTTAAGCTATTTTTTGGGAGTCGTTACTCCGACCGCTCCTAGACAATATCACTAGAAGATTGTATACGCGTGGGGTTAGAGCTATGATAAGTAAAATCCAAAAGGAATTCGGGGTTTGTTAAGATCATACAAGGGAGGGACTCAGAATGAGGGCGAAAGGGCGCCGGCTTTCGGAACGGAAGATGGAAGTTCGGCCCACTACCGGTGGCCCGAACGCCGTTTGGGTGTAGCCCCATTTCTTCCCATGTTAATTATCAGCTCGCTTCAGTTATCGGGCAGATTCGTCAAGTGATTATACGGGGGGGTGTCATGCGTAAAGAAATAACTTGGCTGCATATTTCAGACATTCATTTTAATCCCAAAACCGATTGGCGAGATAATGTTACACGGAACAGCTTGATCAGCTACCTGGAAACTGAATTTAATAGTGGTAATTCGCCCAAACCCGACCTCATCTTCTGCACAGGTGATATTGCATATGGTGAAACCTGCTCTTGCCCACAGGTAAATCAGTACATTCACATCAAGGCCTTTTTCGATAGCTTACTTGAGGTCTGCGGGCAAGGAAACACCCCATTATTAAAAGAACGGTTGTTTATGGTGCCAGGAAACCACGATGTTAACCGTGAACGCATCAATTCTGATGCCCAAGCCTCCATTACCCAGTGGGCGAAATCCTCAGCTGAACACGCCTCTACCATGGAACAGCGCTTCAATGATTGCACGAAGGAGTTCCATGATACAATCCTACGGCTTGACGAATATGCCCGATTCGTCAAGGAATACATGCCACACCACTTCGACGAAGAGGGACGGCATCGCTATGCCAAAATAGTTGAAATCGATCATCTCAAGATCGGAATTGCAGGTTTCAATTCTGCTTGGACTTGCGCAGGCCCTGAAGATGATCGCAATCTATGGCTAGCCGCCGAATGGCAGTTTAACAGAGCACTGAAAGATCTTGATAAAGCTCACGTTCGCATAGGTCTAATTCATCATCCTGTCGATTGGATGAACGCGACTGACCGCGACATTGCTACCCGTCGTATTTCCACCGACTTCCACTTCTGGCTACATGGCCACAATCATAAAGCATGGGTCTCTCCCGCCCAACGCAACATCACCATTGCCGCCGGAGCAGTGAGCGCGCAAACCAGTGATGAATTTGGTTTCAACATAGTGCATTTTGATCTGTCGGCAGGTAAAGGTGAGGTTCATCTTCATCAACATAAAGCTGGTGGGGCCAGTTGGACTATCGCCCCAGTTGAAACCCACGCACCGCGAGGTTGCTGGCCAATCGATTTACAGACATTCTCAAACCCGATCTTTTTTCCTCCGCTAGCGACAGATTTAAAAGAGGCGCCAATTAGAGAGAGCACGCAATCAATAAACCAACAAAGTATCAACCTTATTGATCATTATCTCACTAAGAGATTAGATGAGGCATTACTCTCGTTCTCTTCTCAACCGAGAGTGTGGGTTGAACCAGTTCTCCGGAAGAGCCCCGAATTTAGAGAAGCTGAAGCAGGAGAAATAATTGATTTGTCCGATTTAGTATCGATACCCAAATCAACAATTATTAAAGCTCCACCTCAGTTTGGGCTCACATGCCTAGCTCATCACCTTATCAGGAAGGCATGGCGAACTCATAGATCTCTATGGCTATATCTGGATTCTAAGAACTTAAAGCCTCATTTAGGCCCCATAAAAGAAGTGGCTGATAAAGAGCTAAATCTTCTCGGTTGTGAAATGAAGGACGTAAAATGCATTGTACTTGATTCATGGACAAGCCACGACAAGGACTCTTTCAAACTAATTAATAAAATAGTACTATTGTTTCCAAATACACCCATTATAATAATGCAAACTGATGATGGCGCGAGTTTGTTAACTAATTCAAACGATCTACCGATCGGCTTTGAATTTGATGTATTATATTTATGGTCGTTGCCAAGGGGTGCGGTTCGAAAGGTGGTTGCTGAATATAATGAGACTAGGTATATTGGTGATGAAGATTCTCTTACCACACGATTGGTATCTGACCTTGAAATGTTGAATATACACAGGACTCCTTTAAACTGCCTTACTTTATTGAAGGTCGCAGAAGTCGATTTTGATGAGAGTCCAGTTAATCGCACAGAGATGATCGGCCGAGTTTTATTTCTTCTTTTCAATGCTGATGATATCCCTACGTACAAAGTAAAACCTGATCTCAAAGATTGTGAATATGTCTTAGGTTATTTTTGCGAGATAATGCTCAGAGAGAACAATTATCATTTCAGCAGAGAACACTTTCTTTGTATGCTGCAGGAGTTTTGCAAAGAACAGTTTATTGACTTAGAGATTCAGGTTGTCTTTGATGTACTTCATGCAAACAATATTCTAATAAAGCGCGATAATATGTTTTGCTTCAGGTTTTCTTATTGGATATATTACTTCGCCGCTCAGCGAATGCTTCACGACGAAAATTTCGCTAAATTTATTTTTGAAGATATGAGATATGCAAAATGCCCCGAGATGATTGAGTTTTATACCGGGATCGACAGACGCCGTGAAGACGCCTTACGAGTCCTGATTAAGGACTTGCGAACAACAAGCGAAAAAGTGAAAGTGAAATCCGGCCTTCCAGATGGATTGAATCCATATAAATTTGCGCAGTGGAAACCCTCGAGTGCCATGTTAGAACAAATGCAAAATGAGATTTCTAATGGAATATTAAACTCTAATTTACCAGACTCTGTGAAAGATCGATATACAGATCGTCTGTATAATCCTGTAAGGCCTTATCATCAAGAAATTCGCGAGATCTTAGATGAATACTCATTTGTGTACATGATGCGAACAATGCGAGCTGGGTCAAAGGCACTTCGAAATAGTGACTATGTGGACCCAATTATTAGGCGCCAGTTGCTGCAGGAGATTTTAAGATGCTGGGAACAAGCTACAAAAGTACTTTTGATCTTACTGCCTTTTCTAGCAGAGCGTGGGCGCGCGACATTTGAAGGTGGATTATTTCTGTTAGCCGATGATTTTGGTGAAACTCCTGAGGAAAGGTTTAACAACATTCTACCTGTAATACCACAAAATATCATTTCCTGGTCCAAAGATGATCTATTTTCATTGAAGATGGGCCCATTATTGATCGATCAAATTTCCAGAGAGGAAAGTGACCTCAAAAGACATGCAATCGCCTTATTGCTTATTAATCACCGACCACGAGGTTGGAAACTTTCAGTTCAAAAGTACATCACATCTATTACCAAGAACTCATTCTACCTCTTGGATATTTATATCTGCCTTCGAACTCAGTATCAATATAGCTTTGCTTCGTCTAGCTCATTAAACGATATTGAATATCTTATCAAAATGGCAGCAGCAAAACACACCATCGGTGTTAATAAGCCTGGTGTAAAGCTAATCAGAAAGGTTTCAAATGAAGTAATCCCGCCAAGGGCAGTTGATATCGATATCTAAAATGGGTTGAAAGAGAGATATAGGGTCCATGGGGGTCGGCAATGTTGTTGAGTCATGTACCTCCGGCAAAGCCGGAGGCTTGTAAAACCGTTGGCCACCAAAAAAAGGTGGCGTCTATTAAAACATGTTCACTTGATCCAATCCATTTTGATGAAAATCCGGTTCCCTCTGCGTAGCTGTGGCTGAAGCTATTTGTGTCTACGCTCACGACCTTTCAATGTCGATAGGCAACTGCAAGGTCGATGCGCCGGTCCTCCACGAAGGAACTTCCCGTTCGTGGTCTACCATCCGGAAGCCGCGATACGAGCACCTCTTATCCGGAACGGCCGCAATGACCTCGATCGGCGCAGCACCTCGCGTCTTCCGTGAGTATCGGCTTACAGCCACGATGCGTCTCTGAATCTCCAGGCGCTCGCCTCTAAGATTTTGCGCAGTTACGGATTCTTGATCTTTTCAGGGGCGCTGAATCCAAAAAATCCCAACCGGAATTGACCGGCTGGGGTTTTTAAGAGATTGGGGTGGCGGCGACCTGAATTCCGTGAAAGAAGATTCGCGTTCTTCTTCGCGGCTTCGCGCCTTCGCGTGAGATTAAAAGCCCTTTGCCCACAAACGTCCGTGGCACCCTCCGCCGCGGAATGAACTCTTAGCCCTTTGTTCTCTTTACCAGTCTTTCTTCGCGTCTTTTCTTTTCACGTCTATTTCTCTTTAAAGGAGTTTGCATAACGCAAAACCCCCTGTAACCAAGTTGGTTACAGGGGGTTTTTAAGAGATTGGGGCGGCAGCGACCTACTCTCCCACGCAGTCTACCCGCGCAGTACCATCGGCGCTGAGGAGCTTAACGACCGTGTTCGGG
>JAEZZV010000215.1 GCA_023418375.1 Actinomycetes bacterium
GCGAGAAAGCGCTCGGGCAAGAGCCGGTTGAGCAGATAGAGACCAATGCCGCACAAGGCAGCGCTGACGAGAAACGAAATCAACAAAAACCGCATAGTGAATACCGAAAATACACCTGTCCGTAGGAAGTAGCAGCTTTGAAGCCGGACGCAAATCGGCGGTTTCGTTTTAGGGAACAAGTGGCGACGATATGCGGTTGAAAACGTTCTTCACAGGGCCTGTCAGCTTATGCGGGATTTCGTGATTAGGCGATTGCGCTCGGGTTTCGAAGCGGTTATAAGGCCGCGCAACCGATTGCTTCGGTTTGATTTGTTGGGGCGTAGCCAAGCGGTAAGGCAGCGGTTTTTGGTACCGCCATTCCCTGGTTCGAATCCAGGCGCCCCAGCCACGTATCAAGAGCAAAATCATAATTTTGTTGATTTTTCTCACGTTAACAAGATGAGAATCCTAGTTTTTCAAGTTCGCCAAATGTGCGCTTAATTGCGGCACAGAGCTATGACACATGCCGATTCGCCTTAGTCGGTTTGTCTCGTAGTTTCAAACGGCGAGCTTCTTATGGCAGTCAGACATCAGGTTCAGAATCTGCAGCGCTCGGAAATATTTTTTCTGGCGTCCTCGTCTTCCAGTGCATCTGGGACGCACTATTGTGAACTGCACCGGATTTACCGGAGAGCCCAACTCGTGAGAAGTAGGCTCTATGACAAGCAAGACGACAAACAAATTCTTATCTGAAGTCCGTGCCCGTGCCGTTCGAATGGCGGGGGAACATGAAGCCGAACATCCTTCGCGATGAGCTGCCATTTCGTCGAACGGTGCCAAGATCGGCTGTCCGGCCCATACGCTCAACGAGTGGGTGAAGAAGGCCGAAGTGGACAGGGCAAGCGGGCAGGTCTGCCGAGCGATGTCGCCGATAGGATGAAGGAACCGGAGCGGGAGAGCCGCGAACTTCGTCGGGCCAACGAGATTTTGCGCGAGGCCTCTGCGTATATTGCTCAGGCGGAGCTCGGACGCCCACTGAAGCCATGCTCTCTTTCATCGATGAACATTGAGCGGTGCTTGTGGTCGAGCCGATCTGCAGACTGCTGCCGATTGCCCCGTCCATCTGTTATGAGGTCATCTCAAAGTGCACGGACGTGGACCGCCTGTCGGCGCGCGCCCGACGTGACATCGCGATGAAGGTCGAGATACGCTGGGTGTTCGACGAGAACTTCCAGGTCTATGAGTGCGGAAAGTCTAGCGGCAGTTGCTACCAGAAAAATTACGATATCGCTCGTCGTATCGTCGGTTGGCGGGCAAGCCGGACTGCTCACGCGGGCTTTATGCTCGATTCTTTCGACCAGGCTTCATGATCGGCGTCCCATCCTCGGCTTGCTTCAAAACGAATGCAATTCGCGCTTCCGAAAATTCGATACTTTCTGGGAACTGCCCTTCTCCCGGATAAGGGGTCATAAGTGGAAAACTTCAGTTCTGAATGGCCTAATTTAATGGGGGCATGTCAAAGGTGACGTGCTCCGGTTTTCCTTGGTTTAAGTTCGGGCAGCACGTCACCAACAATGTTGGGGCTATATACTATTTTTCGTATAGGTTGATTTCATGACCCAATATTTCAGGAAATGGTGCGCGGTTATCAAAGATAAATGTTATCCATTGATCGCTGATTGAAATAGTATCAAACGGAAATTTTGTTCCATTAATTATTACTCCGGAATATTTATCTAATTTTTGTCGGTTAGAAAAATTATTGTCTACGAGAAAACCGGAACGGTATTTATTAATACCTTGATTCCAGTGATCGTCAGAAAAGTCTGAGATAATAAAACTATCAGATTCTGACGTCAGAAGATGTCTTTTATCGACTAAAAACTCCCAGCTTCGCGATTGATCTCCATCTTGCTTAAACTGTCCAAAATTTATGAAGTGAATCGGAATTTGATCGAGGTGAATACTTGGCGATGGTGCAAATGCACGGCAGTGACCTGACATTTTCTCTGCGAGAATATTGTCGATCCGATGATCGAACCATGAAAAGTCGAGGTTCAGCATTCCGTATTCACGATAAGGCACAGGCAGGAAACGCTCATTGCTGCCCACATGCAAGAAAAATCGCTCACCGCTTTTGATGGATTCACAAGGCAGATTGAGTAGTATCCCGTTCTTAAAGAGGGAAACTTCGCCTCTCTCGGTCTGAAATACTGCGTAGCTTTTTCCATCGAAAATCGGCCGAGAAAATGGATCTGATACGAGACCGATTACCAGCACACCGACTACCAGCACTTCCGCAATGCCTTTCGGCATGGCCATTCGCACAATGCGAACACTAAGTGGCCCAGCGAAAAGTAAAAAGGGAACGTGCCACAATACGTAATTCATGTGTATGTGAATATAGGAATGCGCCTTTGCTACGATCATCCAACTAAGGCTGGACATCAAGCTTACGATTGCAAGAAAGCTTATCGCCATGACCTGAGCCCGTCGGTCGGGATCAGACCGATCCCGCCAAAGCACATAGAGAGCGGAACTCGCAATCAGCGCAATCAGGGGGCTGACGAGTTGCGCGGCGTTAGCGGACAAAGCTTGACCAATACTGAAGACAGGTTGCCCTTCAGTCCAATACTTAGACAAGACTTCGCCAACGCTCGCTTTCAATGATGCAGCGAGTTGCGGATTAAACGCGAGCGGATCCCCATATGTGCGATATAGAACGCGTTCAGCGAAGTCATTCCAGCCGGCTATCAGGTCACCTCTCACCACCGCTAGTGCGGAAATTTGTATGATGATAGCTGCTACAACGGCCAGTGATATTACGATGAAACCGATAAGTCCGTGAATCAGTATCGTTGTGAGACGGGTTTTCGACTTGATGAGCCCGTAACCGATTACACCGGCGGTAGCTCCTGCGATCGCCGTGATATACTCAAAACCACATAGTGACTTGATAATTATGAAAAAACTGACCCACGTTAGCGCGGTAAACAGCCTACGGCCGCTTGGGATTGGATTAACAACATAGAAATGCCAGGCGGCGGCGATCGGGAGAAACCAGGTGAAAGGCACCCAGTAAAGGTTCCGTGCAAATACAGTCAGCCAAGGAGAAAACACGAGCATGGCAAGCCCTAATAGGGCCGGTGTCAATCCGAACTCCCGCCAAATATTGGCGAGAAGATAGGCAAGTGTTACCGCAAATGCAGCGGCGACGCCCGTTTGGAGAAGCCACAACCGATCGTGGCCGCCAATCGTGGCCAAGCGCAAGATGCGGTCGACCATAGTCAACACATATCCTTGAAGCCCAAATTGACCTGTGTATGTTGAATAGGACGCAGCAGTAAGAGGCTGTCGATCCTCAGTATATTGATCGTAAGTTGCGCCAACCATATCTTCGCGACCAGCAAGCCTCTCTAAGAAACCGCCATTCGCAAACAAGCCAGCATCCGATTTTGGCGTAATCCGCCCAACAACGAGACTTTCGCTATCGCGTTGGTGACTCTCAAACCACTCATTCGAGGCCGTTCCATAAATATTGAACGCGTATCCCGGAAAAAGTATGATAAAAAATACAAAAAATAGAAACCTATACTTTGACAGTTTGTAAACTCTAAGCATTCCAACATCCAATTTGATTGCGTAAGGCCGAGAAAAGCTGCAGATCACATTCTAGGGTGTATATTTCCCACGTGCCGCATTTAGAGCCTGCCCAAGCAGTAACAACTTGGCGCGGGTACCTGTGATCTTGGTTGGAGTGCTTTCACCCTTGGGATAGCTACGACGAACGGGAATCTCACACGTGAGATAGTTCAATTGTCCAGCCCTGACCGTAAGATAGAACAGCAATTCATAGTTCATGAAAACGTCGCGGAACGGCAAGACCCGCACATCTTCAAGGTAGCGACTGGAATATCCGCGAAATCCATTCGTTGTATCCGTATACCATCTCTTCCCTGCCAGGCTCATCAAAGGCGCATGAATCATCCTGTTACCGATGGTTCGTTCCAACGGCGTATTCTCCGCCACGCCACCGGGGCGGTAACGCGAGCCCTGCACGTAATCATATCCCTCATCGAGAGCGGCAACAAAATCTGCAACAGCTTCGACGTTGTCTTTTCCATTGCCGTCGATAGTGACAATCCCTTTGTAACCTTCATCGAGGCACCACGCATAGGCCATCCGTAATTGTGCACTGAGCCGTCCCGGACCTGTCTTGGTCAAGAGTGCCCGCACTTGCTGTTCAACTAAAAAGTCTTGATCAAGCGATCCATCGGTTGATCCCCCATCTGCGATTATAGTGTCGATGGGAAGCACCGCGTCCTTGATACGGTGAAGTTGTGTACGGATACGCTTCCCCTCATTAATGACGGGGATGACAAGGGCGTAATCAGACTTTTTTTCCGAGAAAACAGCCGACTTGTATGATGGGATACTGCGCTTTTCGCAAATTTTGTCGTGCATGGTGGTCATTCTATCGTGAAACTCTTGAGGTGC
>JAEZZV010000048.1 GCA_023418375.1 Actinomycetes bacterium
ACCCGGCGGGGCGGCGCGCGCTGCGCAGGCTTGGCATCGCGGTGGTCGCGGTCGTCGTCCTCGCCGGCGTGACGCTCGCCGTCGTCGAGACGCGCCGCGACGACGCGCGTCGGGAGGCGCTCGCCGACCTCGGGTGGGTGATGCCGACCATGACCGGGCCGCCCGAGGAGGTCTGGCGGGCGCCCGGCGGGTGGGTGCTGGCCCAGGCCGACGGGGCGGTCGTCACCCAGTCCGACGGCCCGGACCTCACCGTGCGCGCGATCGAGACGGCCACCGGGCGGGTGCTGTGGGAACGCGCGAACACCAACGAGGAGTGCAACGTGGTGCTCGGCGGGACGAGGCAGGGTCTGACCGTTCGCGCCGCCGGCAGCAGGCCGCCGGTGCTCATGTGCCTCGCGTACGACGCGCCCGGCAGTGACGGCACACCGCCGGCCGAGGCCGCGTCGGCACCCCTCGCATTCGTCGACCTGGAGACCGGTGCGGAGCGGGGACGGGTGACCGTCGCCGGCCAGCTCCTCGGGCACGCCGAGGTGGACGGGGAGCTCCTCTTCATGACCATCCGAGCCGGGGGATCCGTCGGCGTCGTCCGGGTGGACCCGTGGTCCGGGCGCGTCGCCTGGGACTGGACGAGCGGCTCCGGCGTCCGCCCCCGACAGCCGGCCGACTGGACCTGGCACGTGGACGAGGACCGCGGGGTGCTCCAGCTCGAGGGCGCCCGCACGATCGCGGTCTCGGTCGACACCGGCGTCGAGACCGAACCCGGGCCGCGCGCCCCGAACGGGGTCTGGGCGGGCACGTTCCAGCTCGCCTCGGGACAGGTCGTGGCGGCCACGCGCGACCTCGCGACAGGCGGTGCGCGGGTCAGCGTCCTCGACGCCGACGGCACCACCCGGTTCGACGTCGACGGCTGGCCCTGGTGGACCGGGTTCGACGACGGCTCCGTGCCGGACTCGATGGTGGTTCAGCGGGCGCCCGTGCCCGGAGCAGTGACCGAGCGCGACACGCTCGCCTCCATCGACCTCGCCACAGGCGAGGAGCGCTGGTCCGTGCCGGACGCGTCCTCCCAACCTGTGTTCCTGCTGGACGGCATCGTGATCGTCGCCACCGCCGAGTCGTCGGTGGGGGCCCTCGACGCGGAGGCGGGCGAGTGGCTGTGGGAGCGCGCGGTCGCCGTCGACATGGCGTACGACCCGTTGACCGACGGCGGCGTCGTGCTCGTGCCCGTGGCCGACGGCGGCAGGGCGCTCGCCGCGCTGGTCCTGCGGACGGGCGAGGAACGGTGGCGGATGCCGCTGCCCGCCGACGCCGCCTACGTGCACCTCGCGCAGGACGGCACCCTGCTCGTCACTACCAGGTCTGAGCTCATCGCGTACCGCTGAGGGCACCGACTCGGTGGCTCTCCGCGGGCGGCTCGAGTCCGGGCCGGGCAGAGTGGATCGGGCACCCGGTCGCTCTCCCCGGCGAAGGAGTCGACATGGTCGACGCGCAGGTCCGCCTGATGACCTGGAACATCTGGTGGCGGTGCGACTGCCGGCGCTCAGGGCTTGACCTTCAAGCGGACTCGAAGGTCTACGTTCCTGCCCATGAGCTACCGCATCGCAGAGGCCGCCGAGCTGGTGGGAGTCCCCACCACGACGCTGCGGTACTACGAGGACATCGGCCTGATGTCGGCGCCCGCCCGCTCGGGGAACGGCTACCGGACGTACGACGACGCGGACATCGCCCGGCTCCGCTTCATCACGGCCACCAAGAACCTCGGCATCCCCCTGACCGACGTCGCCGGGCTGGTCAGGGCCTATGACGTCGAGGACTGCTCCGAGGTCGCCCACCAGGTCGTCGAGTCGGTGGCCGAGCGCCTCACGCAGACCCAGGCGCGCATCGGCGAGCTGGTCGCCCTCGCGGCCCAGCTCCAAGTCGTCTCCGCACGACTCGCGGCCGCGCCGACGGCCGGCGCGTGCGGGGTGGACTGCCCGTGCGTCACGACGGCGCCCCCGGAGCAGCTGGAGGACCGCCGCACCTTCGTCCCGCTCACCCGTGCCCCGGCAGCCGTCGCGGCCGACGGCGCTGCGGGCGCCATCGCGTGCTCGCTCGACGCCGGGGCGGTCCCCGATCGCGTCGCCGACTGGCAGGCGCTCGTCCCGCTCGCGACCTCTCGCGAGGCGATCGAGGGCGGGGTCGCCCTGACCTTCCCCGCGTCCGCCGACCTGGCGGCCGAGGTGGCCCGCCTCGCCGCTGCCGAGCAGGACTGCTGCACCTTCTTCACGTTCACGCTCCGCCTGACCACCGGCCGGATCCGCCTCGACGTCCAGGCGCCGGCCGACGCGGCCGACGTCGTCGCCGCGATGTTCGGCACCGCCGCCTGACCCGCCGTCAGGCTCAGGCGGCAGTGACCGGGTGCGCGGCGGACGTCCCCGTCGCGGGGCGTGCCCCCAGGTCGCACTGGCCTGCGACGTCGAGCGCGAGCTCCTCCACCCGCGCGCCGGCCGGCGTGACCCGGACCCGGGAGACCGAGGCGTTCGGCAGCGGGACGAGCGCGCCATCGCCGACCACGGCCAGCCAGACGCCGAGCGCGAGCCCGTGCCCGACGACGAGCACCTCGCCACCGTCGGGGTGGGCCGCGACGATCCGGTCCATCACGTCGCGCACCCGCCCGAGGAACGTGCCGGCGTCCTCGCCGCCGGGAAGGCCCGGGTGGCGCCCGCTAAGGATCTCGCCGACGAGGTCCGGCCAGGCGATGACCTCGTCCAGGACCGACTCGTGCCGGCGCTCGTAGTCGCCGAAGTGGTACTCCCGGAGCCCGGCGTCCGTGCGCAGTCGCACGCCGTCGTGGTGCCGCAGGATCTCGACGGCCGTCGTGACGGCCCGGCCGGAGGGCGACGAGTACGCCGCGACGAACGGCCGCTGCGCCAGGTGGGCCGCGGTCGTCCGGACGCCGTCCCGTCCCGCGCGGGTCAGCGGCGAGTCGGACCAGCCCTGGAGCAGGCGGCGCTGGTTGAGGTAGGTGCGCCCGTGGCGCACGAGGGTCAGGGTGAGCGTGCCGACCGTCGTCGCTGCGACCGTCGTGTCCGTCGTCATGGGCCCGACGGTACGAGGCGCGGGCGTCGGGCCCATGACGGGGGCGTGACGCGGCGATGAAGGCCGCGGGCGCCGGGTGCGCGGGGGCGGCACGGAGAAATCCGAGCGGCCCGGGCGGACCGCGTCCTACGGTGGCTGCCATGCCACAGGTCAGGGAGGTCCAGGTCACGTTCGACTGCGCCGAGCCGGAGCGGGTCGGCCGGTTCTGGTGCGAGGTGCTCGGGTACGTGGTGCCGCCGCCGCCCGAGGGCTTCGCCACGTGGGAGGACTTCGACCGGGCGCTCCCGGCCGAGCACCAGGGCTCGGCCTTCGCCTGCGAGGACCCGACGGGCGTCGGGCCGCGGTTGTTCTTCCAGCGCGTGCCGGAGGGCAAGGTCGTCAAGAACAGGGTGCACCTGGACGTCCGCGTCGGTACCGGGCTGGTGGGCGCGGAGCGTCTGGCGGCGCTCGAGGCCGAGTGCGCCCGCCTGCTCGCCGTCGGCGCGACGCGGGTGCGGCTGCTGACCGCGGACGAGGTCAACGAGTCGTGCCTCGTGATGCAGGACGTCGAGGGGAACGAGTTCTGCCTCGACTAGCGTGACCGCTCGGTGGCGCACGCCGTGCGCCCGAGAGGGAGCGCGCAGGGGGACCGATGACAGAGCTCGTGGACGACGCCGTCCCGCAGGAGGGCGCGCCGCCGGCCGTTCGCGACCCGCAGGCAGCCGGGGGCGGTCGTCCGCTCCCGCCCTGGGCCGCGTTCGGCGCTGGCGTGGGTGCGGCCGTTGTCGGGCTCGCGCCGTGGCTCGCCCGTGGCGGGCGCCTGCCTGTGCAGAACCTCTGGGAAGGCGGGATCCCGGCCGAGGCCCCCGTCGTGCTCCTGCCGTTCAGCCAGTACACGGTGACGTGGATCTTCGCGCTGCTCGTCGTCGCCGGGGCGCTGGCGGGCATCGCGGCCCGCGCGCTCGTGGCGCGCGCAGGCAACCGGGCACCGGCGCTGTGGATCGGCGGCGGGCTGCTCGCCGGGCAGGTGGTCGCCGCCGTGCAGTCCTTCGCGGTCGTCGCCCCGGGCCTGCGGGGCGGGGTGGACTCGCAGGTGTACCTCGCCGGGATCGGCGGCGGCGTCGTCGCCTGCCTGCTGATCAGCGCCGGGGCGTTCGCCCTGATCGCGCTGGCCCCGCGCGCCGGCGCGCTCGTCGGCCTGTCGACCGGTGCCATCGCCGCGGGGCTGTGGCTGGAGCTCGCCGTCCTTGACCCGCTCGGCCCCACCTTTGCGCCGAGGTGGCTGCTCGAGGCGCTCGCGTACGTCATGCCGGTCCTCGTCGGGGTGGCGATCGCGTGGGTCGGCGTGCGGTCGGTGGGCAGGGCCGTCTGCGCGCTGGTGAGCCTGGTGCTCGTCTGGCTGGCACCGCCCCTCACCACGGCGATCTCCGCCGCACTCAGCACGCGCGTCCTCGCGCGGGACCTCGACGGGATGGCCGGGTTCGGCGCAGGCATCTTCCGGGACTTCGCCACGGACGCGGACGCGGTGCGCGGCCCCCTCGTCGTCGCGATGGCCGTGGCGATCGCCGGGCTCGTCGCGCGCGAAGCTCTCGGCCGGCGTGTGGCTACTCTGCGAGCGTGAGGAAGCACGCGGCGGAACGCCCGCCGCGCGACTAGAGCATGTGCTCTAGTTTCGTTCCCTCCGCCGCCCCGCCCCGGTCACGGGTGGACTTTGCTCGCAGTCATGGACGGCCAGCATGCTGCCGATGAAGGATGGGGACCCCCGGGAACCCGCTCCGGGAACCCCGGTCCGGCCGAGCCCGACGGAGGTAGCCGTGAGGAAGGCCGCGCGCACCGTCTCGGTGTCGCGCGCCGACGACGCGGCGCCCGGCGAGGCGTCGGCGACCCACCGGACCTCGCACGTTCCCGTGGCCTCGCCCGCGGGATCGCCACCGACGGGGGACTGGAGGGTGCGGCGTCGTACCGGCGGCGGGTGGCTGCGCCGGGCGCTCTTCGAGGCCGGCACCGCCCCTGCCGTCGCGATCATCGGCATCACGATCGCCGCCATCGCGCTGCTCACCTTCCGTGTGGCCGGGCAGGCGACCGGGATCTACCACGCCTTCTACATCCCCGTCGCGGTGGCAGCCAACCGCTTCCGGTGGCGCGGGGCTCTCATCGCCGGCACGCTCTCGGGGCTGCTCGCGGGGCCGCTGCGGCCCGTGAACGAGGACGCCGGTCCCGCCCAGGAGGTCTGGGCCTGGGTCTTCCGTGGCCTGATGTTCTGCCTGATCGGCCTGCTGGTCGCCTGGTTCTCGCGGGAGACGTCGACGTCCTTGGCGACCGTCATCCGCGAGCAGGGGAACGCCCGTTCGCTGCGCGCCGCCATCAAGCGGGAGGAGCTGCACGCCCACTACCAGCCGGTGATCGACCTCGCGACCGGTACGGTCGCCGGCTTCGAGGCGCTGTGCCGGTGGACGCACGCGGTCGAGGGGCCCATCCAGCCCGCCGACTTCATCCCGCTCGCGGAGCGCACCGGCGTCGTCGTGCCCCTGGGGCGGTGCATGCTCGCCCTGGCGACGTCGCAGGCGGCCGCGTGGCACGCCGCGGGCGCGGAGCACCTCATGGTGTCGGTGAACGTCTCGGCCGAGCAGCTCAGCCGGGAGGACCTCCTCGACGACGTGACCGAGGCCCTGGACGCGTCGGGGCTCCCGGCAACCGCCCTGTGCCTCGAGATCACCGAGACCGCCCTGATCAAGAACCCCGTGGCCGCGATGGTGAACATGCGGGCCGCCCATGACCTCGGCGTGCGCGTCGCGCTGGACGACTTCGGCACCGGCCACTCGTCGCTGGCCTACCTCAAGGACTTCCCCGTCGACATCATCAAGATCGACAAGTCCTTCGTGGACCGCGTCGACGTCGACCCGAACGCCTCGGCACTCGTCCTCGCCATCGTCGAGCTGGCGCACGCGCTCGGGGCCGCGACCATCGCCGAGGGGATCGAGCGCGCCTCCCAGCGCGACTCCCTGCGCCTGCTCGGCTGCGACCAGGGCCAGGGCTACCTGCTCGGCCGCCCCTGCCCCCCCGACGCCGCCAGCTGGTAGCCACGCGGCTCGCGCCCGGCTCACCCCACCTGCTGCGCCAGCCGGCTGCGCCGCGCGTCGACGCTCGAGCCCGACTCGCGGCGGGCCATCCGCCGCAGCACCAGCGGCGCGACGACGACCCCCGCGACCGCCCACGCGCCCAGCACGGCGGCCGTCTGCACCGGTCGCCACGACCCGCCGATCTCGACGACGGCCGCGTCGTCGGGCAGCAGGGCGGACCGCATGCCCAGGCCGAGCCAGTAGACCGGGAACGCCTGCGCGAGCGCCTCGACCCAGCCGGCCAGCGCGGTGACCGGGTAGAAGACGCCGGAGATCGCGATCAGGCCCATCGTCGGCAGCGAGAGCATCCCCGCGCCGCGCGAGCTGCGGACGAGCGAGCCGAGCGCGGCCCCGAGCGTCTGCGTGGCGACCAGCCCGAGCGCCAGCACCCAGGCGAAGGTCAGCCGGCCCCGCGCGTCGGCCGCGATGCCGCCGACGAGCAGCGCTCCCGGGACCAGCAGGAGCGCCAGGTACGCCACCACGCTCGCCGAGACGAGCACGAGCGTGCCGACCAGGTAGGCGACGACGCCGCCCGGTGTCGCCCGGGCGCGCAGCAGCGTGCCGTCCTCCCGGTCGGCGGCCAGGCGCTGGGCCGCCAGCAGCATCCCGAGCGCGACGAACATGCCCGCCGAGCTGGTCAGGACACCCGGGCCGAGGGCGACACCGGCGACCGTGCGGTCGCGCAGGAGCGCGATCGCGGCCAACGTCGCGAGCGGCCAGAAGAGCTGACCGACGAGCGCCGCGCCGGTGAACGACAGGCGCAGCTCGACGACGCCGGCACGCAGGCCGGCGCGCAGGACGGTGGCGTTCATGCGGTGCTCCTCCCGGTGAGCGCGCGCGCCTCGGCGTCGCGCATGAGGGCCAGGTAGGTGGTCTCGAGCGACGCGCGGCGGACCTCCAGGTCGCGGACCGCCTCTCCGTCGCGTGCGAAGAGCCGCCTGACGAACTCCGCGGCGTCGTCGATCTCGCTCCGGAAGGACCGGCCGTGCTCGGCCCAGCGGACCTCGTCGCGGCCGGCGAACCGGCGGGCGAGCTCGGCGGGCGTGCCGGCGGCGACGATGACGCCGTCGGCCAGGATCGCGACGCGGTCGGCGAGCTGCTCGGCCTCGGCGAGGTCGTGGGTGGTGAGCAGGACGCTGGTGCCCGCCCGCGCCGTCGCGGCGCGGATGACCTGGTGGAAGTCGTGGCGCGCCTGGGGGTCGAACCCGGTGGTCGGCTCGTCGAGCAGCAGCAGCTCGGGCCGCCCGACCAACCCGACCGCGACGTCGAGCCTCCGCCGCTGCCCGCCGGACAGGCGCCCGACGACGGCGTCACGCCGGTCCGCGAGCCCGACCGCCTCGAGCAGGTCGGCCACGGGCCACGGCCTCGGGACGGCGTCGGTGCCGTAGGGGCGGTAGAGGCGGCCCTGGTGCTCGAGGAGCTCGCCCACCCGCCACTTCGCGTGGTCGCGCCAGGACTGGAGCACGATGCCGACCCGGGCGCGCCAGTGTTCGTCGCCGCGCGCCGGGTCGGCGCCGAGCACCTCGACCGTGCCGCCCGAGCGCAGCCGGAAGCCCTCGAGGATCTCGATCGTGGTCGTCTTTCCGGCGCCGTTGGGCCCGAGCAGCGCGAGCACCTCGCCGCTGCGGATGTCGAACGTGACGCCGCGCAGGACCTCGGTGGCGCCGTAGCGGATGCGCAGGTCGTCGACGTGGACCGTGAGGTGGGGGCCGGGCATCGTTCCGCTCCTTCTATGTCAGTCTGGGCTGACAGAACGTCAGTCTGAGTTGACGCCGCCGGTCTGTCAAGCCAGACTGACGCCATGCCCGACGACGTCGCCCAGCAGCTCCGGTCGACCGACCCGGCGGTCGGCCTGCGCGCCGTGGCCGCGCTGCGCCGGCTCGCGGAGCGGCTCGAGGCCGTGCACGTCGCGGCGGCCAGGGAGCAGGGCTGGTCCTGGGAGCAGATCGGTGACGCGCTCGGCGTCTCGCGCCAGTCCGCGCACGCCAAGCACGGGGGGCGGTCCTGATGCTCCTCGGCCCCTCGAAGGCGCTCGACGCCGCCCTCCGTCGCGCGGGGGAGGAGGCCGCCCTGCGCGGGGACCGCCGCGTCGGCACCGACCACCTGCTGCTCGGCCTCCTGCACGACGACGACGTCGCGGCGCAGGTGGGAGCGGACGTCGAGCGGGCCCGCGCCGTCGCCCGCGAGCTGGACCGGGCCGCGCTGGCCGCGGTCGGGCTCGACCTCGGCGACGACCTGCCGGCGGTGCCCGCGCGCGCACGGGCCGCGAACCTCCCGTTGGCGTCCGCCGCCCGCGAGGCGATCGGGCGTTCCGGCGTGTTCGCCGACGCCGACCGCGTCCGGAGGATCGAGCCCCGCCACCTCCTCGCGGCGCTGCGCGAGCGCGCGGAGCCGGATCCGGCCGCAGTGCTGCTCGCCGCGCTCGCGTAGGCACCGTGCGCCGCGCACCCCGATGAGTCCGCGGCCCCTCGACGGTCATGAACCGCGTACCGACCGATCAAGGAGGACGCAGTGACGGACCACGCGACGACCGGCGCCCCCGCCCGCACCGGCTACGCACCGGTGAACGGCATGCAGGTCTACTACGAGATCCACGGCGACGGGGGGACCCCCCTGGTCCTGCTGCACGGCGGGCTGTTCGACTCCGAGCTGCAGTTCGGCGTGCTGCTCCCGCAGCTCTCCCACGGCCGCCAGGTCGTCACCCTGGACTTCCAGGGGCACGGGCGCACCAACGACGTCGACGACCGGCCGCTGAGCGTGGAGGGTCTCGCGTCGGACGTCGTCGGGCTGCTGGAGCACCTGGGTCTGCCGCAGGTCGACGTCTTCGGCTTCAGCCTCGGTGGGGCGGTGGCCCTCCAGCTCGCCATCGACCACCCCGAGCTCGTACGGCGGGTCGTCATCTCCTCCGTGGCGTTCCACCCCGACGGGAACCGCGGCGGCAACGCCGAGGCTGTCGGCGAGATGACCGTCGACATGATCGCCGGGACGCCGATGGAGCAGAACTACCGCGCCAAGTCCCCGCACCCGGAGAAGCTGCAGGCGCTGCTGACCAAGCTCGGCCAGTTCCTCCGCGCCGTCCCGGCGTGGTCCGACGACGACATCCGCGGGATCGCCGCGCCCACCCTGATCACCGTCGGCGACTGCGACATGGTCAAGCTCGAGCACGCCGTCCGGTTCCTCCGGCTGCGCGGCGGGGACGTCAACGGCGACTTCGAGGGCGTCCCGGCGTCGCAGCTCGCCGTCTTCCCGGGGACGACGCACTTCTTCGGCCTCAGCCGCACGACGATGGTCCTCGACGCCGTGACGAGCTTCCTGGACGCCGCCGACGCCGCCGCCGCCGACGCCGTCGCCGCGCCGGAGGCCTGACGGCGATGCCCATCGCGCTCGAGAACGTCGGCATCGCCGTCCGGGACATCGAGGCCGCGATCGCCTTCTTCACGGACCTCGGCCTGACGGTCCTGGGCCGCGACACCGTCCGCGGGGAGTGGGCCGACACGGCGGTCGGCCTCGACGGCAACCACGTGCGGATCGCGGTGCTCCAGACGCCCGACGGCGCCGGCCGCCTGGAGCTCTTCGAGTACATCCACCCCGACGCCATCGAGACCGAACCCACCCGGCCGAACGAGATCGGCATGCACCGGGTCGCCTTCTCCGTCGACGACATCGACGAGGCCCTGGCGATCGCCGCGTCACACGGGTGCCACCCGCTGCGCGGCGTCGCGACCTACCAGGACCTGTACCGGCTCACCTACGTCCGGGGACCGAGCGGCATCCTGGTGATGCTGGCGCAGGACCTGACGAAGGGTCGACCGGCCTGACGAAGGACCGAGGCCGGCGTCACACGCGACCGGCCTCAGTCCTCGATGACGTCGAGCCCCTGCTCGCGCAGCCGGGCGAGGCTGTCGAGCATCGCCTGCATCACCTCGGGCTCGTGGCCCGGCCAGTCCGCCACCTCCGCGACCACGCGCAGGCCCGCCCGCGTCCGGTACGACTGCGTCGGGTTCCCGGGGAAGCGCTTGTTCGTGACGTTCGGGTCGTCCTCGAAGGGCCCGAGCGGCTCGACGACGTAGACGTGCCCGCGCTCGGTGAGGCCGGCGAGCGCGGTGGCCAGCTCGGCGCCCCAGGCGGCGGTCTCGATCAGCCCCGTGAAGTAGATGTGGTTGGACACGCGGACGTCCTGGTAGTTCGACCCGAACCCGGGCACCAGCTCGGTCCCGACCGCCACCGCGCTGCGCGTGCCGTGGAAGAACGGCCCGACGACGTGCGCGTAGCTCTCGTACGTGACCGGCTCGTCCCCGGGGTCGTGCCCGACCTGCCACCGCGTCATCGGCGCCCCCTCTCGTGGGGGTCCAGCATCGCCCACCGCCCCTCAGAGATCACCTCGACCGCGCCGTCGGCTCGGCGTCGTGCCCGAACTCATCGGCGCTGGCGCGGCTAAGGTCGCGGCGTGGTGGAGCAGACGACGACGCGGCCGACGCTCGTCCTCATGGTCGGCCTGCCCGGGACGGGCAAGACGACCGTCGCCCGGCAGGTCGAGGCCGCCGGCGCGCTGCGGCTCACCAAGGACGAGTGGGTCAAGGCGCTGTACGGGCAGGCGAACCCGCCGGAAGCCACCGACGTCATCGAAGGGCGCCTCATCGCGGTCGCGCTGCGGGCGCTCGAGCTGGGCGTCAACGTCGTCGTCGACTTCGGGCTGTGGAGCAGGGACGAGCGCACGGCCCTGCGGCAGGCCGCCGCCGACGTCGGCGCGCGCGTCGAGATCCGCTACCTCGAGCTCGACCCGGCCGAGCAGCGTCGCCGGCTGGACCGCCGGCAGGCCGAGGAGCCGCACGCCACCTGGCACATGTCCGACGACGAGCTCGCGGGCTGGGCCGCCCGCTTCACACCGCCGACGCCCGGCGAGGTGGACGGCAGCGAGCCCCTGGACGAGCCGCCGGCGGGGTTCACCTGGGCGCACTGGCGCGAGGACCGCTGGCCGCCGGCTGTGCGGTAGCCCGCGCGTCAGGCCTCGGCGTCGTCGAAGCGGTCGCGGGCCGCGGCGACCTCGGCGAGGTGTGTGGTGGTCCACGCGAGCAGGGCGTCGATCGGCTCGCGCAGCGTCTTGCCGAGCGGGGTGATGCGGTACTCGACCGCGACCGGACGGGAGCTGGTCACGACGCGCTCGACGATGCCGTTGCGCTCCAGTCGCCGCAGCGTCGCCGTGAGCGACTTCTGGGTCACGGCAGGGATGGCGCGGCGCAGGCCGTTGAAGCGGAGCGGCTGCTCGCACAGGTGCTCGAGCACCTCGACGGACCAGGTGTCCAGGACCTGTCCGAGCAGCTCGCGCTGGAGGGCGCTGATGGCCAGGGCGTCGGTCGTGGTCTCCGTCACGACACCTAGTCTCGTTGAAGTACCCTTCGGTGACCAGGTAGCAATGGGATACCGCCGCTGCCGAGCGGACCCGCCCGACGAAGGAGCCCCCATGGTCGTCCAGCTGCTGAGCCCCGAGGGCATGGCCCCCGGCACGCCCTACCACCACGTCGCCATCGCGACGGGCGCGCGGCAGGTCCACGTCGCGGGCCAGGTGGGCGGCGGCCCCGGCGTCGAGCGTGCGGCCGACCTCGCAGGCCAGGTCGCGCAGGCGCTGCGGAACACCGCGCTCGGCCTCGCGGGCACGGGGGCGCGGTTCGACGACGTCGTGCGCCTCACCTTCTACGTGACGCGGTGGACGCCCGACCAGATCGGGGAGTTCATGGCCGGCGTCGAGAGCGTCGCGGACGAGCTGGGGCTGCCGTCGCCGCTGCCGCCCGCCTCGCTCATCGGCGTCGAGGCGCTCTACGAGCCCGACGTGCGCGTGGAGGTCGAGGCGACCGCGGTGCTCGACTGAGCTGCTCGCCCCGGCTCAGGCCGGCCGCAGGATGGCCAGGTCGCGCCGGACGTAGCGCAGGTGCGCCCACTCCTCCTCGAGGATCACGCGCACGCAGTCGCCGACCGTCGGCCGCCAGTCGTCCCCGCCGCCCCACGGGTTCTCCCGCTCCTCGGCGAGCAGCTCGGGCGTGACGTCGGCCAGGAAGTCGGTCACGAGCCGCTGTCGCTCGGCCCGCACGGCGAGGATCTCCTCGAAGGTGGGCTCGTCCGTGCGGAACACCGACATGTCGAAGCCCATCTCGGCCGCCCCGGTGAAGATCAGCCCGATCTCGTGGAACGGCTGCTCGACGCGCATGATCCCGCCGCGCAGCCACGCGTCCGTCGCGAGAACGAGGTGCCGCAGGGTCTGGGCGAGGGACCACTCGTCCTCGACGTGCGCGTCGCGGAGCTCCGCCGGCGTGCCCTCCACGGTCTCGCGCCACGCGGCCTGCACCGCCACCCAGCCCTCGCGCAGGCCCTCGGGCGTCTCCGCCTTCTGCAGCTCGCGCCCCGGGAACAGCCGGTTGAGCTCGGCGTCCACGAGCGGCACGACGTCGACGCCGTTCACCAGCAGGGTCCCGAAGAACAGGTCGTGGCTGTCGATGTCGAGCCCGTCGACGTCGACGGCGCGCATCGTCACGCCGCTCACGTCGGAGAACCGCAGGGTCGCGCCCTTGAGGCTCGCCTTGACGAAGCTCGCGCCCTCGAACTCCTTGGTGCGGAAGTAGGTCGCCATCGGGCAATCATTGACCCGGTCGCCGACAGTCCAAAAGAGCATGTCGACGATCGAGCTCCTTCACGTCCCGCCGCCCAGCGTCCCGCCGCTCCGCGTCCCGTCCGCCTTCCGGCGTACCCCGGCAGGGGGAGGGGCAGTGCTTTCGGATGACCCCGGACCCGACCCAGGGCGGTTCCGCCGGCCCGTGCCCGGCCGAGAGGCTGGGGACATGGCCCAGATCCTCGCTGCCCCGTCCCCGGTCGCGATCCGACCCCTCGGCGCTCAGGACGTCCGCCGGAGCACCCGCGGCGCCGACCAGGGCCTTCCCTTCGCCCGGCAGCAGGCGGTGACCCCCGGTGGCTGGATCGCCGGGATCGTCTTCGGCCTCGTCTGCATCGGAGCGGGCGTCGTGATGGTCGTCGCCTGCGTCGTGCTCGCGGTCGTGCTCACGGTCGTCGCGCTCGTGCCGCGCAGCGACCGGTCGCTCAGCTCCGAGCGCCGCCGGTCCCGGCCAGGCCGCACTCGTAGGCGATGATCACTGCCTGAACCCGGTCGCGCGCCCCCAGCTTGGCGAAGACGTTCCCGACGTGCGTCTTCACCGTCGTCTCGGACAGCACGAGCTCGGCCGCGATCTCGGCGTTCGACCGGCCCGCGCCGATGTGGCGCAGGACCTCGAGCTCGCGCGGCGTGAGCACGCGCAGGCGAGCGTCCGGGCCGTCGTCCACCGCCGCTGCCCCACCGCCGTCGGGGAGCCGTGGCGCGAACAGGTCGAGCATGCGGCGCAGCACACGCGGCGCGACGACGGCGGTGCCCCCGGCGACGGTGCGGATCGCGTCGACGAGCTCGTCGGGACGCGCCGACTTCAACAGGAACCCGCTCGCGCCGGCGCGCAGCGCCGCGAACGCGAGGTCGTCGACGTCGAAGGTCGTCAGCACCAGCACGCGCGAGCCGGGGTGCTCCGCGACGACGCGCCGGGTCGCCTCGATGCCGTCCACGCCGGGCATCCGGATGTCCATCAGAACGACGTCAGGGGCGAGCGCAGCCACCTGGTCGAGGGCGACCCGACCGTCACCGGCCTCGCCGACCACGACGAGGTCGGGCTCGGACTCGATGACGAGCCGGAAGCCCGTCCGGACCAGGGCCTGGTCGTCCACGAGGAGAACCGTGGTCATCGCGCGCCTTCCTCGTCGCCGGAGCAGGGCAGCACCGCGTGCACCCGCCAGCCACCCTCGGGTCGCGGGCCCGCCGAGACGTGCCCCCCGAGGATCGCGGCCCGCTCGCCCATGCCGACGATGCCACGCCTGGTGCCGCTCCCGGTCCCGGGCCGGGTACCGCCGCCGTCGAGGACGTCGATCTCGACCGCCGTCGGCGTCCGCCGGACGGTGACCTCCACCGACGGCGTGCCCGCGGCATGGCGCAGCACGTTCGTCAGCGCCTCGCCCAGGATGCGCAGCACCGCGAGGCGCACCGACGTGTCGTCCGGAAGCTCGGTGTCCAGGCCCGTGGCCCGCACCGGGAGGCCCGCTGCCTCGAACCGCTCGACGAGGGTCGGCAGGTCGACCTCGGTGGGCTCGGCGTGGCGGCCGTCGTCCGCGCTCGCGGGGCCGAGCGCCCCCAGCACGCCCTGCATGTCGCCGAGCGCCGCGCGCCCCGTGCGGGCGATCTGCCGTACGGCGTCGCGGGACAGGTCCGGCGCGCGCTCGAAGGCGGCGTCCGCGCCGTCGGCCAAGGTGACCATCACCGAGACGTTGTGCGCGACGACGTCGTGCATCTCCCGGGCGATGTGCGCGCGCTCGGCCGCCCGTGCGAGCGCGGCGCTCTGGTCCCGCTCGCGCGCCAGCGCGCGGTAGCGCTCGACGAGGTCCTGCGCGTGCAGGCGCCGGGCGCGCGCCGCGGACCCCACGGCGACCCCCAGGAGCAGCACGGCGTGCAGGACGAGCAGGGACCCGGTCCGGCGCGCCGCCGCGAACGGTGGCTCCGGAAGGCTCTGCGCCGACTCCCACGGCTCGGGGATCGAGGGTACGGCGCTGTACCAGAGGGTCATCTCGACGAACCCGAGCTGCTCCCACCACCACGTCGCCGCCGTCAGGACGACCAGCACAGCGGCGACGACCGACCAGGTCACGCGGGGTCCGTGTGCCTCCGCGACGCTGTAGAGGGCGCACGCCACCGCGGCCCCGAGCACCCCTTGCACCCCTCCCGCGACCACGGACGCGACGAACCCGGCCGTGAGCAGGGCGGTCACGGTCAGCGGCCGCGCCCGCCGGAACAGCAGGAGGGCGGCCGCGCCGAACGCCCCGACCAGCCAGGTGGTGGCGACCGTGCGTTCGACCTCGGAGTCCATCGGGTACAGGCCCAGGAAGCGCGCGCCGACCGCGGCCTGCCAGGCGAAGATCACGCCCACGAGAGCCACCAGCACGATCACGACGGCAACCGTCACGTCCATGATCCACGGGTGCGCATGGACCAGTCGCGCGACAGGGCTGCCGCCGCTGACCTGGGCCTCCGTCAGCGGCGCGTCCGCCGGTCCGGGCGCGTCGCCGCGCGCGGGTGTCGCGCGTCGGGTCACCATCGGGCCACTGTGCCATCCCGCATGCTCAGCGGACGTCATGCCGCCACAGCCGGTACGTCGCCGCCGCGAGCAGTGCCGCCACCCAGGCGCCGAGCACGAGGCCGCCGCCCCACACCCCGAGCTGCGGCCCGCGCGTCGCGGCGTCGACCGCCGCGAGCGCGGCGTCGTCCTGCAGCAGCCGGGCGCCCGACGACGGCAGGAAGGCCCGGATCGTGTCCGTGACGCGGCCGGGGTTCGCCGCGAGAAGGCGGTCGCCCACCAGCACGAGCAGCACGCCGGCGACGAGCGCGGACGCGGGGTGGCGCAGCAGCGCCCCGAGGCCCACGCCGAGGAGGGCGACGGCGACCGAGACCAGGACGAACCCCAGCAGGGCCCGGGCAGCGCCCGGCGCCGAGAGGTCCAGATCCGGTGCGTCCCCGGCGCGGGGGCCGCCGGTCGCCAGGTACGAGGCGCCCAGCGCGGCGCCCGCCGTGGTCAGCGCCGCGAGAAGCGTGACCTGCACCTGTGCCGCCAGGACGGGCCACCGCCGGGGCACCGTGGTGTAGGTCGTCCGGGCCGTGCCCGTCGTGTGCTCGGACGTCCCCACCAGCACGCCCAGCACGAGGAACCCCACCTGGGCGAGCACGAAGCCCGACGTGACGACCCAGGAGCCGGACCGGCCGTCACCCGGCCGGACGAAGAGCCCCAGCCCGTACGCGGTGACCGCCGCCGCGGCCACCGTGCCGAGCGCGAGCCAGGCGTTCGACCGGACGCTGGCGAACTTGGTCCACTCGGCGCGGAGCACGCGCAGCCCGGTCGGCCCCGGCCCGGCCCCCACGACCGCCGTCATCGCACGTCTCGGCCGTGCAGCCGCACCGCTGCCGCCGCGAGGACCACCAGGATCCACGCGACGAGCACCAGGCCGCCCCCCACCGGGCCGAGGTCCGGCGCGCCGTCGATCGGGCCGTACGAGGCGGGGATCGTCATGAGCTGTGCGGCGCCACCGGGGGAGAAGGTCATGAGCGTGCCCGGAACGGTGATCGGCGCGGCGCCGTCGGACAGGCCGGCCGACGCAGGGTCGGCGCCGATCATCGGGTCGCTCACCAGCATGAGCACGATGGGCAGGACGAGGACGGCGAACAGCCCCGTCAGCATGGCCGGGACGGTGCGCCGCAGCAGTGCCCCCAGGGCCAGCCCGAACAACGCCAGCCCGACGCCGAAGGCCACCATGCCGAGCAGCAGCCCGGGAGCGTCGCCGCCGGTCAGGTCGAGGGCGACGTCACGCGAGGCCGCCGGCGGCCAGACCCCCACGACGCAGGCGGCCGTCGCCGCCACGGCCAGGGCCAGCCCGAACGCGGTCACCGCGAGCACCTGCGCGCCGAGCACGGGGAGCCTGCGCGGGGCCAGCGTGAAGGTCGTCCGGAACGCGCCGGTGCGGAACTCGCCGGCACCCACCAGCACCCCCAGGACCAGGGGGCCGACCTGACCCAGCAGCAGGCCCGTCGACAAGGAGTCGACCGGGTCGAACCCGTGGTCGACCGAGGACGCCTGCGCACCGAGGTACGTGATCGCGCCGGTGACCAGCACCGTCACCGTCGCGACCCACCACGGTGAGCGCAGAGAGGTGAGCTTGGTCCACTCCGCGGCGAGCAGGCGGGCGAAGGTCGGGCCGGAGCGCGTGGTGGCCAGCGCCCGGGCCGCGCCCGGCGTCGTCGTCGCGGCGCTCATCGGGTGCGCCCGAGGGTGTCGGTCGTGCGGTACTCGACGGAGTCGCCGGTGAGCTGCAGGTACGCGTCCTCCAGCGACCCGGTCTCCGCGCCCAGCTCGAGGACGGCGACCCCGGCCCGCCGCGCGGCGTTGCCGACGTCGTCGACTGATGCTCCACGGACCTGGAGCACGCCGCTGTCCTGCGGTGCCACCTGGGCGCCGCCGGCGAGGAGCTCGCGGGCGAGCAGCTCGGGGTCGGTGGTGCGCACGCGCACCGCACCCGCCCGCTCCGAGCGCGCGACGATCTCGGCGACCGACGCGTCGGCGAGCAGGCGCCCGCGGCCGATGATGACGACCCTGTCGGCGCACAGCGCGAGCTCGTGCATGAGGTGGGACGACAGCAGCACCGTGCGGCCCTGCGCGGCGAGCTCGCGCACCAGGCGCCGCACCCAGAGCACGCCGTCCGGGTCCAGGCCGTTGACCGGCTCGTCGAGGATGAGCGTGGCGGGGTCGCCCAGCAGCGCCCCGGCGATGCCGAGCCGCTGGCCCATGCCGAGCGAGAACGTGCCGGCCCGGCGGTTCGCGGCCGGCTCGAGACCGGTCTGGGCGATCACCTCGCGCACCCGTGCCTTGCCGATCCCGTGCGTCTGCGCCATCGCCAGCAGGTGCTTGTACGCGGTGCGCCCCGGGTGGACCGAACGGGCATCCAGCATGACGCCGACGGCGTGCAGCGGGGCGGGCAGATCGGCGAACCGGCGGCCCGCGACCCTCGTGGTGCCCGACGTCGGGCGCTCGAGCCCGACGACGACGCGCATCGTCGTCGACTTGCCCGCGCCGTTCGGCCCGAGGAACCCCGTGACGGTCCCGGGCCGCGCGGTGAACGTCAGTCCGTCCACCGCCGTCGTGCTGCCGTAGCGCTTGGTCAACGCCTCCACCTCGATCATCCGTCTCCTCCTCGTCCGACCGGACCCCTGGCGGCATCCGACGGCGACGCTACGGAGGGGGCGCGGACCACCAGCACCTGCCGGCGGAGGAGACCTGTCGCGCGTGCACCTCCTCCCGCGGGAGGAGGAGGGCAGACCACCGGGGGACCGCCGGGTCCGGCGCCGTCGCTCGATCGCCCGGTCCGCCCCGTGCATCATGGGCGCCATGTCTCCCGCTGCCCCCGTCCGGTTCCGCCTGCTCGAGGTCCCCTACGACTCCGGCCACCGCGACGCGCGGCACGGCGCAGGGCCCGCGGCGCTCGTCGCCGGGGGTGCGGCCGAGCGCCTGGCCGCCCACGGCGCCGAGGTCGACCACGGCCGCCTGGCTCTGGACGACGACGGCGGCTTCAGCCTCGAGGCGGCGGCCGGCACCGAGGTGATGCGGCGCGTGGCCCTCGACGTCGCCGGGCACCCCGACCACGTCCCGGTGGTGCTCGCCGGCAACTGCGGTGTGACGCTCGGCGTCGTCGCCGGCCTGCGGGCCGCCGCGCCCGAGCGGCGCGTCGCCGTCCTGTGGTTCGACGCGCACGGCGACCTGCAGA
>JAEZZV010000330.1 GCA_023418375.1 Actinomycetes bacterium
CGGCGGGGGGGGGCGGCCGGGCTCTGGCGGGGGGGCCCCCCCGCCGTTGCGCGTGTCGTGGGTCAGGAGTCGCCGCCGGCCGTGCCCGAGCGTCCGGCCCGCGCGTCGTGCAGCTGGTAGCGCTCGATCGCCTGGGCGACCGACTCCGCCGGGACCTCGCCGCGGCGGGCGAGGAGCTGGAGCACCTTGGCGGCCGTCGTCGGGCCGTCGATGTGGAAGTGCCGCCGGGCAGCCGCACGCGTGTCGGAGAACCCGAAGCCGTCGGCCCCGAGCGTCGCGTACTCGCCGGGGATCCACGCGCGGACCTGGTCGGCCAGCAGGTGGTTGTAGTCGCTGGTCGCGACGAACGGGCCCTGCGCGCCCTGGAGCTTCGCCGTGAGGTACGGCACGCGCGGCTCCGCCTCGGGGTGCAGGAAGGTGTGCTCGTCGGCCGCCAGGCCGTCGCGGCGGAGCTCGTTCCACGACGTCACCGACCACACGTCGGCCTGGACGCCCCAGTCCTGGGCGAGGAGCTCGGAGGCCTCCAGGGCCCACGGCACGCCCACGCCCGACGCCAGGATCTGGGCCCGCGGGCCCTCGCCCTCGGCGCGGTGCACCCGGTGGATGCCGCGCAGGATGCCCTCGACGTCGACGTCCTCCGGCTCGGCCGGCTGCGGCATCGGCTCGTTGTAGACCGTCAGGTAGTACATGACGTTGGGGTCGCGGGGGTCGCTCTGCCCGTACATCCGCTGGATGCCGTCCCGGACGATGTGGCGGATCTCGTACGCCCACGCCGGGTCGTAGTGCACGACGGCGGGGTTGGTCTGGGCCAGGATCGGCGAGTGGCCGTCGGCGTGCTGAAGACCCTCGCCGGCGAGCGTCGTCCGGCCGGCGGTGGCGCCGATGATGAAGCCGCGCGTCATCTGGTCGGCGGCCGCCCAGAACTGGTCGCCGGTCCGCTGGAAGCCGAACATCGAGTAGAAGATGTAGAACGGCACCAGGGCCTGGCCCTGCGTCGCGTAGGAGGTGCCGGCCGCCTGGAACGCCGAGGCGGAGCCCGCCTCGTTGATGCCGGTGTGCAGCACCTGGCCGGACTCGGACTCCTTGTAGGAGAGCATCAGCTCGCGGTCGACGGCGAGGTAGTTCTGGCCGAGGGTGTTGAAGATCTTCGCCGTCGGGAACACCGCGTCCAGCCCGAAGGTGCGGGCCTCGTCGGGGATGATCGGCACGATCCGCTGGCCGAACTCCTTGTCCTTCATCAGCTCCTTGAGGAGGCGGACGAAGGCCATCGTGGTGGCGACCTGCTGCGTCCCGGAGCCCTTCTTGATGACCTCGTAGGACTTCTCGTCGGGCAGCTGCACCGGCGCGAAGGCCGAGCGGCGCTCCGGCAGGAAGCCGCCCAGCGCCCGCCGGCGCTCCACCATGTACCGGATCTCCGGAGCGTCGGGGCCGGGGTGGTAGTAGGGGGCGTTGAACGGGTCCTCGAGCTGTGCGTCGTCGAGCGGGATGTGCAGGAAGTCGCGCAGCGCCTTCAGGTCGTCGGTCTTGAGCTTCTTCATCTGGTGCGTCGCGTTGCGCCCGGCGAAGTGGCTGCCCAGGCCGTAGCCCTTGATGGTCTTGGCCAGGATGACGGTCGGCTGCCCGGTCGCCTGCGTCGCCGCGGAGTACGCCGCGTACACCTTGCGGTAGTCGTGGCCGCCGCGCTTGAGGGCCCAGATCTCGTCGTCGGTCATGCGCTCGACGAGGGCCTTCGTGCGCGGGTCGCGGCCGAAGAAGTGCTCCCGGACGAACGCGCCGTTCTCGGCCTTGTACGTCTGGTAGTCGCCGTCGGGCGTGACGTTCATGAGGTTGACCAGGGCGCGGTCCTTGTCCGCGTTGAGCAGGGCGTCCCACTCGCGGCCCCAGATGACCTTGATGACGTTCCAGCCGGCACCCCGGAAGAACGCTTCCAGCTCCTGGATGATCTTGCCGTTGCCGCGGACGGGACCGTCGAGGCGCTGCAGGTTGCAGTTGACGACGAACGTCAGGTTGTCGAGCTGCTGCTGCGCCGCGAGCTGGAGCATGCCGCGGCTCTCCGGCTCGTCCATCTCGCCGTCGCCGAGGAACGCCCACACGCGCTGGGCGGAGGTGTCCTTGATCCCGCGGTTGTGCAGGTACTTGTTGACCCAGGCCTGGTAGATCGCCGACGACGGGCCGAGGCCCATCGACACGGTCGGGAACTCCCAGAAGTCGGGCATCAGGCGGGGGTGCGGGTAGGACGAGAGGCCGCCGCCGGGCCGGGAGACCTCCTGGCGGAAGGCGTCCAGCTGCTCGGTGGAGAGGCGGCCCTCGAGGAAGGCGCGGGCGTAGATGCCGGGGGAGGCGTGACCCTGGAAGTACACCTGGTCGCCGCCGCCCGGGTGGTCCTTGCCGCGGAAGAAGTGGTTGAAGCCGACCTCGTACAGGGTCGCGACGGACGCGTAGGACGAGATGTGGCCGCCGACGCTGACCTCGGGCCGCTGGGCGCGGGTGACCATGACCGCCGCGTTCCACCGGATGAGGCGCCGGTAGGCCCGCTCGAGGGTCTCGTCGCCGGGGAAGTACGGCTCCTCGTGCACACCGATGGTGTTGACGTACGGCGTGGTGAGGTAGCTCGGCACGGAGACGTTCCGCTCGCGCGCGCGCTTGAGGAGGCTCAGGAGCACGTAGCGGGCGCGCGGGCCGCCGCGCTCGTCGAGGAGGCCGTCGAAGGACTCCACCCACTCGTCCGTCTCGCCGGGGTCGATGTCCGGCACCTGGCTCAGCAGGCCGTTGATGAGCGGGCCGGTCGTGTCGCGTGCTGCCACCGAGATCCTCACCTCTGTCGTCGCACCGGCGGGTCGCCACGGTGCGTCGCCCCGGGCCGGGCTCGGTGTCGTGAGCGGCCGCCCCGGGACCTTGGTCGTAGGACCATTGTCGCCCCCATCGCCCGGGGAAGTCACACCGCCGCCCCGGGGTTCGCCCCCGGCGTAGCGCCGGGCGGCCCGGCGGTCGCTGGTGCCCACGCACACGCGGACGGCTTGCCAGGGACGGCCCCCATGCGGTGGGCTTACCGCCAGGGACGCGGGTGAGGTGCCCGCGATGGTGGAACGAAGGGGACGGGCAGACACAGTGGGCGGGACCGAGGAGCTCGGTGGCGGGGCGGGAGCTGCGCGGCTGGGCTTCGCCGCGGGACAGGTGATCCAGGAGTTCGGCTACGGCGACGACGTGGACGGCGACCTGCGGGACGCGATCGAGGACGCCATCGGCGGCGAGCTGGTCGACGAGGACTACGACGACATCGCCGACGGCGTGATCCTGTGGTGGCGCGACGGCGACGGCGACCTCACGGACGCGCTCGTCGACGTGCACGCGAGCCTCGACGACGGCAAGGGCCTGATCTGGCTGCTCACCCGGAAGGCGGGCCGGAGCGGCCACGTCGACCACATGGACATCGAGGAGGCGGCGACCACCGCCGGCCTGCACGCCACGAGCACCCTGTCGATCGCGCCGGACTGGTCCGCCACCCGGCTGGGTACGCGCAGCCGGGGCAAGTGAGCGCGCCGACGCCGGTCCCTCGCCCGGGCGACCCCGCGCCCGAGTTCGTGCTGCCCGACGCCCACGGCACCCCCGTGTCGCTGGTCGGTCTGCGCGGCACGCCCGTCGTCCTGGTGTTCTTCCCGTTCGCGTTCTCGGGCCTGTGCACGTCCGAGCTCGCCGAGCTGCGCGACAACATCGAGGACTTCGAGGCGGCCGGCGCGCGCCTGCTGGGCATCTCGTGCGACCCGCGGCACTCCCTCCGCGCGTGGAGCGAGGAGGAGGGCTTCGGCTTCGACCTGCTGTCGGACTTCTGGCCGCACGGCGCAGCGGCGCGGTCGTACGGCGTCTTCGACGACGCCGCGGGCATGGCGGTGCGCGGCAGCTTCCTCGTGGACGCCGACGGCATCGTGCGCTGGCGGGTCGTCAACGGCCCCGGCGAGGCGCGGGAGCTCGGCGCCTACCGCGCGGCGCTCGCAGCCCTCTAGAACCGGCCGGGGTCTGGGGTGCAGGCGCCGGCACCGGTAGGCTGACCCGCCGGGCCTGTAGCTCAGGTGGTCAGAGCGCCGCGCTTACACCGCGGAGGTCGTCGGTTCGAGGCCGGCCGGGCCCACCCGCGTCTGCTCAGCCGTGCCCGTGCTCGCGCAGGACCCGCGCGACGTCCTGCGCGTAGCCGTCGGCCCGGACGAGGGCCTCGGCGTCCCACGGGTCCAGCTGCCTGGAGTAGAGGTTGAGGGCGAGCACCACGCCGTCGCGGACGTAGGCCGGCAGTGCCGCGCCCGAGCGGAAACCGCCCGCTTCGGCCGCGGCCACCCAACCGGGCCACCGCGTCTCGAGGGACACGTCGGGGACGATGACGCCGGACAGCTGGTCCATCGCCAGCACGCACGGGCCGCCCCGCTCCGCGACCTCCGCGTCGTCGCAGGCGGCTGCCCGGTCGTCGGAGCTCGCGACGCGGCGCAGGCCGAGCGCTGCCCGCAGGATGACGCTGCACGACGTCGCGCCGCCGATCCGGTCGGCCGCGGCGTCCAGGATCTCCTGCACGTCTGCGCCCATGCGATCACCCCCGCGCGCACGGTGTCACGCGCGGACGGCATCGGGCAAACCTTGGCGGGGCCGGGGAACGGGCGCGGCGGCCCGGGCGGGCGCCGGCCGGTACCGTGACCGCGTGAGCCGCGCACACCAGCAAGGGGCCTGGCCCGCGGGCGACGCGCCGCCGGCGCTGCTGTCCGACATCGTCCGGCTGCTCGACCGGCGCTTCCCGCCGGAGCACGCCGAGTCGTGGGACGCCGTCGGGACGGTGTGCGGCGACCCCGACCACGAGGTGCGTCGGGTGCTCCTGGCGATCGACGCGACGACCGCGGTGGTCGACGAGGCGCTGGACTGGGGCGCGGACCTGCTCTGGACGCACCACCCGCTCCTGCTGCGTCCCGTGCACGGCGTGCCGGCGACGACGGCCAAGGGGGCCGCGGTGCACCGCCTGGTCCGCGCGGGCTGCGCGCTCCACGTCACGCACACGAACGCCGACGCGCCCGACGGCGGCGTGCCCGACGCGCTGGCGGCGACGCTGGGCGTCGTCGACCGCGCGCCGCTCGTCCCACGACCGACCGAGCCGCTGGACAAGGTCGTCGTCATGGTCCCCGTCGGCGACGAGGACGCGCTCGTGGACGCGCTCGCCGCGGCCGGGGCGGGCGCGATCGGCGAGTACGAGCGCTGTGCCTGGTCCACCACGGGCATCGGCACCTTCGTGCCGGGGGAGCGCGCCGAGCCGACCGTCGGCGAGCGGGGACGCGTGACCCGGGTCGAGGAGGCCCGCGTCGAGATGGTGGCACCGCGTCGTCTCCGCGAGCCGGTCCTGGCGGCGCTGCGCCGCGCCCACCCCTACGAGGAGCCGGCGTTCGACGTCCTCGAGCTCGCCGCGTACGCGGGTCCGTCCGGCGGCGGCCGCGTGGGTGACCTCCCCGAGCCGATGACGCTCGAGGCGTTCGCGCAGCGGGTCGCGCGGGTCCTCCCGCCGACGGCGCAGGGCGTCCGGGTGTCCGGCGACCTGGCCGGCCTCGTGCGCCGCGTCGCGGTGGTCGGCGGGTCGGGCGACTCGTTCTTCGACGCCGTGCGCGCCGCGCGCGCCGACGTCTACGTCACCGGCGACCTGCGCCACCACCCGGCCCTGGAGCTGCGGGAGCGCGCACGCTTCGAGGCCGTCCGGGCCGGCCGGCCGGCCGAGGACGGGCGCCCCTTCCTCGTCGACGTCGCGCACTCGGCCAGCGAGTGGCCCTGGCTCGCGCGCGCAGCCGCGGACCTGGCCGACGACGCGCGCATGCTCGGCACTACGGTGGAGACCCGCGTGAGCGGCGTCCGCACCGACCCCTGGACCGCCCACGTCCCGTCCCCGACCGGAGGTCAGCCGTGACGTCAGCCCCCGTGGCCGACCAGCTCCGCCTGCTCGAGGTGCAGGCCCTCGACACGCGCGCCGCGCAGATCGCGCACGCCCGCGCGTCCCACCCGCAGCGCGCCGCGGTCAAGGACGCCGCCGCTCGGCTCGCCGAGCTCGACGACCGGTTGGTCGTCGCCCGGACCGCCGTCAGCGACGTGCGGCGGGAGCTGGCCAAGGCCGAGGCCGACGTCGAGCAGGTCCGCGCGCGCGCCGAGCGTGACCAGGCCCGCGTCGACTCCGGTCAGGTGAGCGTCAAGGACGTCCAGGCCCTGAGCGGGGAGCTCGAGGCCCTCGCGCGTCGCAAGGCCGCGCTCGAGGACGTCGAGATCGAGGTGATGGAGCGACTCGAAGGGCTCGAGGCCGAGCTCGCCACCGTCGAGGCCGACGCCGAGGCGGCCCGGGCGGCGCACGCGGCGGCGTCGGCGGAGCTGGAGTCGGTGATCGCGGATCTCGACGCCCAGGCCGCTGCCGTCGTCGCCGAGAGGGCGACGCGCGAGCACGGGCTCGACGCGGGGCTCGTGGCGCTCTACGACCGGCTGCGCGCCCAGCTGGGGGGGACCGGCGTCGCGGCGCTGCGGGGGCACCGCTGCGAGGGCTGCCGGCTCGAGCTCAACGCGAGCGAGCGCGCGCGCATCGCCACCTTGCCCCCCGAGGAGGTCGTCCGCTGCGACGAGTGCGGGCGGATCCTCGTGCGGGGCGCGGACGCCGTGTGATGGGAACCCGAGGCACGAGCACGTCCCGGAGCCCGGCGCGCGAGCGGCGTCCCAGCGGTGCGTTCGTGCGCTTCGACGACGAGGAGCCGCTGACCGTCGTCCTGGTCCGCCACGGCGAGACCGCGATGACGGCCGCGAAGGCCTACTCCGGGTCGTCGGTGCCGGGGCCCCCGCTCAGCGGGCACGGGCGCACGCAGGCGGCGCAGGCCGCCGACCTGGTCTTCCGCGTCGGCCGCGAGGCATGGCCGGACCTGCCGCGACCCACGGCGCTCGTCGCCTCGCCGATGGTTCGCACGCAGGAGACCGCGGCCGCCGTCGGCCGACGGCTGGGGCTGCACGTGACTACCGATGCCGCGTTCGCCGAGGCCGACTTCGGCGCGTGGGAGGGGCTCGTCGTCGACGAGATCGAGGCGGGCTGGCCGGACGGGCTGCGGCGCTGGCACCGGGAGGCCGACTACCCGGCTCCGGACGGGGAGTCGATGGACGACGTCGGCGACCGCGTCCGCGCGGGTCTGGAGGGGCTGCTCGCCGGGGGAGCGGACCGGACGGTCGTCGTGGTCAGCCACTCGGTGGCGATCCGGTCGGCGATCGGCGTGACGCTCGGCGTGCCGTCCGCCGTCTGGGGCTCGGTGCGGGTCGCGCCGGCGTCGTTGAGCATCGTGCGCTGGTGGGCCGACGGTGCACGCGAGGTCGCCGTGGTCGGGATGCCGACGGACCTCTGACCGGCGGACGCGCCGGCACCGCTAGGCTGGGCCCGCGGATGAGTCGGCCAGGCGGCCGCGTCGGGGGAGACCCCGCCGAGGAACGTCCGGGCTCCGCAGAGCAGGGTGGTGGGTAACGCCCACCCGGGGTGACCCGCGGGACAGTGCCACAGAGAACAGACCGCCATCCGGCAGGACCTCGGTCCGGCCGGACGGTAAGGGTGAAACGGTGGAGTAAGAGACCACCAGCGCATCGGGTGACCGGTGCGGCTCGGTAAACCCCACCCGGAGCAAGGCCAGACAGGGAGCGTTCGAGGGCTGCTCGCCCGAGCTCCCGGGTAGGCCGCTGGAGGTGTGCGGCAACGTACGCCCGAGATGGATGGCCGCCACCGGCGCCTTCGGGCGCCGGGACAGAACCCGGCGTACCGGCCGACTCATCCGCCCTTCGGGGCGCCGACGGACAGCCTCGTCAGCGGGTACGGTCCGCGCTTGTCCCGCGGCCGCCCCGTCCTTGGCACGCGTGGCCGTGCATCGGTTTAGCCCTTGGCGCGCTTTTGAACCGGCCAATACCGTTTCTTTTTGCCTGTCGGTCTCACGTTCGGGTCGCTGTGTGCCGATACTGGAGTCACAGTCGATGTCGACTCGACGCCACCGGTCCGGCAGGCCGGGGGTCACGATGGTGTGGTGCCTGCGGGCGGGAGGCAACCGATGGACGAGAGCACTCTGCTCCTCCTGGCAGGGCTGGGCGTGCTGGCGTGGCTCCTCGCCGGCGGCTGGCCGTACGTGCGCGACAGCTACGTCGCCGACGACGGGCCCGTCGGGCTGGGCGCAGGCATCACCGCCGTGTGTCCCGGATGCCTCCTCCGCGCCGATGCCGGCTCGATGCCGCCCCTGGCTCGCCGGACGGCGCGGGCGTCGGCGGGTGCCGCACTCGACCCTGCGACGCCGGGGCTCCGGCCGCTCGCGGTCGGTCGCGACCACTCGCTGCGGGTCGAGTGCCCGACGTGCGGCGGCGTCTACGCCGTGCTCGGCGCGCCGTCGGCGGTCGTCCCGGCACCCCGGGCTGCTGCGGACTGAGGGTCCCGGCGCGTCGGCAACCGAACGACCGGTCAGCGACCGAGCGGGCGGCCTCGACGCGCCCAGAGGAGCTGACGCTCGTGCTGGGCGGCCACCCAGGGGTCGGCCAGCCGCGGGTCGTCCACGGGGCCGCCCGCGACGAGGGCCCGCAGGTACGCGCGGTCCGCGTCGGCGCGCTCCCGCGCACCCGTGGCGTCGGTCACGGTGCCGTGCCCGGGGACCATCACGCGGATCCCGTGCGTCGTGAGGGCCGCCTCGAGGACGTCGATCGCCGCCAGGTGGTCGCCCACGGGGTCGGACGCGTCGAGGTCGAGGAGCGGCACCTCGCGGTCCGAGAGCAGGTCGCCGGCACACAGCAGCCCCCGCTCCGGCGCCACCAGGGCTGCGCTCCCCGGGCAGTGGGCGCGGTACGGCAGCGCGAGCGCACGCGGCCCCGGCCAGGGCACCTCGGCGCCGTTCGGGAGCGCGGTGAGGCGGGCCGTGAGCACGTGGTCGTGGCCGGGGGCGTCGGCGTCCGTCTCGCGCAGGATCGCCTCCCGAGTCTCCCGCGCCAGGGTGCACGCCTCCGGCGTCGCCCAGCGTGGGCCATCCCCCAGTCGAGGCGACCACAGGACGTGGTCCCAGTGCGGGTGCGTCGAGAACCCCGCCGTGACTCGCCAGCCGCGGGCGGCCACGGCGTCGGCCAGGCCCGTCAGGTCGGCGGCGCTCACGCCGGGGTCGACGACCAGGCAGGCCCCGTCCTCGGCGGTGACGAGCGTGCTCGTCGTCGCCCAGATCTCGGCCGTGGCCACCGCGACGCCGGGCGCGACGTCCGCCAGCGGCCTCACGACTCGCCGCCCGTCGGGTGCGGCGGTCGCAGGACCGCGGTCCCCGCGCCCAGGTCGATCTCCCAAGGCGGGTCGCCGTCCTCACGCTGGACGATGTCGAGCCGCTGACGCTCCCTCTCCTCGATGAGGTGCTCGACGCCGGGCTGGAAGATGGCGAACAGCGCTCCGAACGGGACGCCGCCCGCCTCCTCCGGCCCCCCGGTCATCGTTCCTGCCCCTCAGTCCAGCGTGGTCCCGCGCGCGGCGAGTGCCGCCGCCCCGACGATGCCGGCCGCGTTGCGCAGCGCAGCCGGGACGATCGGCGTCCGCAGGTCGAGCAGCGGCAGGAACTGCTCGTGCCTCTTGCTGACGCCGCCGCCGACCACGATGAGGTCCGGCCAGAGCAGGTCCTCCACCGCGCGGAAGTACCGCTCGAGCCGTTCGGCCCACTGCGGGTAGGTCAGGTCGTCGCGCTCGCGCGCCGCGTCCGACGCGCGCGTCTCGGCGTCGGCGCCGTCCACCTCCAGGTGCCCGAGCTCGGTGTTCGGTACCAGCGTCCCGTCCACCACCAGGCACGAGCCGATGCCCGTGCCGAGCGTCACGACCAGCACCGTCCCGGGCACGCCCTTGGCGGCGCCGAACAGCGCCTCGGCGTAGCCGGCGGCGTCGGCGTCGTTGACCGCGACCACGGTGCGGTCGGTGGTCTCCCGGATGACGGAGGGGACGTCGGTGCCGATCCAGGCGTCGTCGACGTTCGCGGCGGTCCGGGCCACGCCGTGCTGGATGACCGCGGGGAAGGTGAGCCCGATCGGCGTGCCCATCGGCAGGTCGAAGGAGCCGAGCAGCTCGGCCACCGTGACGGCGACGGCCTCCGGGGTGGCGGGCTGCGGCGTCGCGATCCGCAGTCGGTCCGCGGTGAACTCCCCGGTGCGCAGGTCCACGGGCGCGCCCTTGATGCCGCTGCCGCCGATGTCGATGCCGAACGCGTGCATCGGCCGGCCCGGTCGCACGGCGCTCATGGCAGCGTCAGGACGTCGGCGCCGGTCTCGGTGACGACCAGCGTGTGCTCGAACTGCGCGCTGCGGCGCTTGTCGCGGGTGACGACGGTCCAGCCGTCGTCCCACATCTCCCAGTCGTGCGTGCCGAGGTTGAGCATCGGCTCGATCGTGAACACCATGCCCGGCTCCATCACTGTCGCGTGCTGCGGCGCGGCGTCGTAGTGGGGCACGACGAGCCCCGAGTGGAACATCTCGCCGACGCCGTGCCCGGTGAAGTCGCGGACGACGCCGTAGCCGAACCGCGCGGCGTACCGCTCGATGACCCGCCCGATGACGTTGAGCTCGCGCCCGGGGGCGACGACCTTCAGCGCGCGGTCGAGGGACTCGCGGGTCCGCTCGACGAGCAGGCGGGACTCCTCGTCGACGTCGCCGACGAGGAAGGTGACGCAGGAGTCGCCGTGCACCCCGTCGAGGTACGCGGTGATGTCGATCTTCACGATGTCGCCGTCGCGCAGGACCGTGGAGTCCGGGATGCCGTGGCAGATGACCTCGTTGACCGACGTGCAGATGGACTTGGGGAACTCCACCGACGACGGGTGGGGCCGGTACCGCAGCGCCGAGGGGTACGCCCCGTGGTCGCACACGAACTCGTGCCCGATCCGGTCGAGCTCGTCGGTGGTCACGCCCGGGACGGCGTGGCGGCCGACCTCGGCGATCGCCTGCGCCGCGACCCGGCCCGCGTTCCGGATCCGCTCGACGGTGTCGGCGTCGCTGACCAGGCCGCCGACCTGGCGCTCGTGGTCCCGTCCGACGTACTCGGGGAAGGGGACGCGCGCCGGGACCGCGCGCAAGGGAGAGATCGTCCCGGGCCGCAGGGCGCCCTCCGACGCGTGGGTCGTCGACATGACTGGCAGTCTACGGAAGGAGGGTGCGACGAGCCGAGGAGGGCCCATGGCGGAACATGGCGAGCGCGAGTTCTGGGTGAACCTCGCGACCGGTGCGGTCGAGGAGGGGCGGGGAAGCCCGGGTGCCCAGCGGATGGGGCCGTACCCCACGCACGAGGCGGCCCGTCACGCGTTCGACACCGCTGCCGCCCGCAACGAGGCGTGGGACGAGGCCGACCGCCGCTGGAACGACGACGACTGGCCGAAGGACACCGGCCCCGCGGCGCCCTGAGCGTCGCCCCTCACTCCAGGAAGCTGTGCTCGTCGTCGGGGAAGACCCCGCCGCGGACCTCGGCGTTGTAGGCCGTCACCGCGCGCACCATCTCCTCGCGCACGGCGCCGAACTGCTTGGCGAACCGGGGGGTCCAGGTGGACAGCCCGGCCATGTCCGCCCACACGAGCACCTGGCCGTCGCACGCGGCGCCCGCGCCGATGCCGATCGTGGGGATGGCCAGGATCTCGGTGATCCGGGCGGCGAGCGGCGCCGGTACCATCTCGAGCACGACGGCGAACGCGCCGGCCTCCTGCAGCGCGAGCGCGTCTTCCGACAGCCGCTCGGCGGCGTCGTTCCCGCGTCCCTGCACGCGCTTGCCGCCGAAGACGTTCTCGGACTGCGGGGTGAACCCGAGGTGGCCCATCACGGGGATGCCCGAGGAGGTGAGGAGCCGCACGTGGTCGGCGACCCGCCGGCCGCCCTCGAACTTCACGGCGTGCGCGCCGGCCTCCTTCATCAGCCGGACGGCCGAGGCGAACGCGTGCTGCGGCGAGTCCTCGTAGCTGCCGAACGGCAGGTCCGCCACCACGAGCGCCCGCTTGGCGGCGCCGGCCACGGCGCGGGTGTGGTGCACCATCTCGTCGAGCGTCACCGGCAGCGTGTTCGCGTACCCGTAGAAGTTGTCCCCGAGGGAGTCACCGACGAGCAGCACGTCGGTGCCGGCGTCGTCGAAGATCCGCGCGGTGGGCGCGTCGTACGCCGTGAGCATGGTGATCTTCTCACCGCGCTCCTTGGCCTCGCGCAGGTGGTGCACGCGGACGCGGCGCGGCTTGGGCGCCTGCTCCGGGGTGGGCTGCGGTGCCCGATCGGTCATCGAGGGTCTCCCTTCGGTTCACGCCAGCGGTTGGTGACGGGCAGGCGGCGGTCGCGCCCGAACGCGAGTGCGGTCACCTTCGGCCCCGGCGGGTACTGACGGCGCTTCCACTCCGCGCGGTCCACGAGCGCGAGGACCCGGTCGACGACGGCGGCGTCGAAGCCTCGCGCGATCAGCTCGTCCCGGCCCTCCGCGTGCTCGACGTACGCGTCGAGCACCTCGTCGAGCAGGTGGTACGGCGGCAGCGAGTCGGTGTCCATCTGCCCGGGCGCCAGCTCGGCCGAGGGCGGCTTGGTGATCGAGCTCTCCGGGATGGGCGGGATCTCTCCGGCGTCCAGCGCCGCCTGGTTGCGCCAGCGGGCCAGGGCCCAGACCCGCGACTTGTCGACGTCCTTCAGCGGCGCGAAGCCTCCGACGGCATCGCCGTAGATGGTCGAGTAGCCCACCGCGAGCTCGGACTTGTTGCCCGTCGCGAGCACGAGGTGACCCTCGACGTTGGAGAGCCCCATGAGGATGACGCCCCGGATCCGCGCCTGCAGGTTCTCCCCGGCGATCCCCGGCAGGTCCATCTCGCCGTGGAACGCCGCGGCGAGCGGCTCGATGGGCTGCACCCGGTAGTCGGCCCCGATGCGGCCCGCGAGGTCCTCGGCGTCGTCCCTGGAGTGCTGCGACGAGTGCCGCGACGGCATCGAGACGCCGACGACGTTCGCCCCGCCGACGGCGTCCGCCGCCATCGCGGCCACCAGCGCGGAGTCGATGCCGCCGGAGAGGCCGAGCGCCACGGAGCGGAAGCCGTTCTTGCGGACGTAGCCCGCCAGCCCGGTGACGACGGCGGCGTACACCTCGGCGTCCGGCTCCATGGGCGGCGCCAGGCGGCCCGGACGCGGTGGGGCGCCGTCGTCCGGCAGGTCCCAGACGAGCAGGTGCTCCACGAACTGCGGCGCCCGCGCCAGGACGGTCCCGTCGACGCCGACCACGAACGAGCCGCCGTCGAAGACCAGGTCGTCCTGGCCGCCGACCAGGTTCACGTACGCGACGGGGGCACCGGCCTCCGCCGCCCGACGCGCGGCCAGCTCCGCCCGGACGCCGACCTTGCCCTCCTCGTAGGGCGAGCCGTTGAGCACGAGCAGCAGGTCGGCGTCGCCCATCGCGGGCAGGGGACCGCCGTCCTGCCAGATGTCCTCACACACCACGATCCCCGCGCGGACGGTCCGGCCGCCGGGCCCGGCGATCTCCGCCACGCAGCCGGCGTCGCCAGGCACGAAGATGCGGTACTCGTCGAAGACGCCGTAGTTGGGCAGGTGGTGCTTGTCGTAGGTGGCGACCACGGCGCCGCCGCGCACCACCACAGCCCGGTTCGTCGGGCGACCCTCGCGCCCGGGCAAGGCGCTGCGGCCGAGCGTGCCGAGCACGACGGTGAGGTCGCCGAGCCCGCGCTCGACGAGGCCGGCCGTGACCTGAGCCAGGGCGGCGTCGGCGGCGCGCGCGAAGGAGTCGCGCAGGGCGAGGTCCTCGATGGGGTAGCCGGTGAGAACCATCTCGGGGAAGACGACCACGTCGGCGCCGGCGTCGGCGGCGCGTGCCGACCACTCCAGGACCAGTGCGGCGTTCACCGACACGTCCCCGACGCACGGGTCCACCTGGGCGAGGGCGATGCGGGCCATGTCGGCAACACTAGCGACGCCCGTCAGCCCCGCTCCCTGGCGCCCACGCGCCGCCCGCCGACGCTCCGACGAGGCCGGACGCCGCGCCGACACATCCCGGCAACACGGGTGTAGCAGGATGTGCGCCATGGACAGGCAAGAGGAGTTCGTGCTCCGCACCGTCGAGGAGCGGGACATCCGCTTCATCCGTCTCTGGTTCACCGACGTTCTCGGCGTCCTGAAGTCGGTTGCGGTCGCGCCCGCCGAGCTCGAGTCCGCCTTCGGGGAGGGCATCGGGTTCGACGGCAGCGCCATCGAGGGACTGACGCGGGTCTACGAGGCGGACATGCTCGCCAAGCCGGACCCGTCCACGTTCCAGGTGCTGCCGTGGCGCGGCGAGACGCACGGCACCGCCCGCATGTTCTGCGACGTGCTCACCCCCGACGGGCAGCCGTCGGCGGCCGACCCGCGGCACGTCCTCAAGCGTGCGCTCGCCCGGGCGTCGGAGAAGGGGTTCACCTTCTACACGCACCCCGAGGTCGAGTTCTACCTGTTCGAGGGCCCCGCCGACCCGGCCAAGCCGCTCGTCCCGGTCGACGCCGGGGGCTACTTCGACCACGTGCCGCGGGGGACCGGTCACGACTTCCGGCGCGCTGCGATCCAGATGCTCGAGTCCATGGGCATCTCGGTGGAGTTCTCCCACCACGAGGCCGGGCCCGGCCAGAACGAGATCGACCTGCGCTACGCCGACGCGCTGACGACGGCGGACAACATCATGACGTTCCGCACGGTCGTCAAGGAGGTCGCGCTCGAGCAGGGCCTCTTCGCGTCCTTCATGCCTAAGCCGCTGGGCGACCACCCGGGCTCGGGCATGCACACGCACCTGTCGCTCTTCGAGGGCGACCGGAACGCGTTCTACGAGCCGAGCGCGCCCCTCGAGCTGTCGGCGACCGCGCGTCACTTCATCGCCGGCCTGCTGCGGCACTCCGCCGAGATCACGGCGATCACCAACCAGTGGGTCAACTCCTACAAGCGCCTGTGGGGCGGCGCGGAGGCGCCGTCGTACGTGTGCTGGGGGCACAACAACCGATCAGCCCTGGTCCGTGTGCCGCTGTACAAGCCGGGCAAGGGCAACTCGACCCGCGTCGAGTACCGGGGCGTGGACTCCGCCACGAACCCGTACCTCGCGTTCGCCGTCCTGCTGGCCGCCGGCCTCAAGGGCATCGAGGAGGGCTACGAGCTGCCCGACGGCGCCGAGGACGACGTCTGGGAGCTCACCGACTCCGAGCGCCGGGCGATGGGCATCGACCCGCTGCCGTCGTCGCTCGAGCACGCGATCACGATCATGGAGAACTCCGAGCTCGTGGCCGAGACGCTCGGGGAGCACGTCTTCAACTTCGTGCTGCGCAACAAGCGGCAGGAGTGGGACGCGTACCGCGCCCAGGTCACCCCGTACGAGCTGACGCGGTACCTGCCGCTCCTGTGAGCGCGGGGGCGCGCAGGTGACCAGTCCGTCCACCCGGCCCTCGGGCACGCTGCGCGGCACGCTCGTGCGCCTGGGCTTCGCCGACCCCGACCGTGCCGCCGGGCTGCTCGCCGACGAGCACCTGCGCGCCGCCGTCGGAGCTCTCGACGACGGGTCCCCCCTGCTCGCCGCCCTGGGGACCTGCGCCTCGCCGGACGAGGCGCTCCTCGGCCTCACGCGCCTGGTCGACGCCGCGCACGGCACGACGGTCGCCACGCCGCTGCGGACCCTGCTCGGCGCCCAGTCCGTGGCGCGCGACCGGCTCCTGGGCGTCGTCGGCGCTTCCACCGCCCTCGCCGACCACCTGGCGCGCCATCCGGAGGACGCGCTCGCCATCGGCGGGGCGGACCTGCTCACGCCCGACCCGGACGCCGTGCGCACCGAGCTGCTGGCGGCCGTCGCGGCCGTCGAGGTGGCGGTGGACGGCGGACCGCCGGTGCCCGTGGCGGGAGTCGTGGGCGAGGCGGGCACCGACGCGCTCCGCCGGGC
>JAEZZV010000350.1 GCA_023418375.1 Actinomycetes bacterium
GGTCTCGGCGGCCTGCGCCGCCGGCTGCCCGGCGGGTCGCCGGCTGCGGCGCCGCGCGGCGGGACGGGCCGTCCCCTCGGAGTCGGAGGACGCGTTCAGGTCGGCACCGGGGGCGTTGCCGCCGGTCAGGTTCTCGTCGGTCACGAGGTGCTCCAGGCCCGCTGGGCTTCCACACTCCCGGCCCGTCGGGCGGTTCGTTCGTCGCGCACCGGTTGGCGCTGCGACGGAAGTCGTCGGTGTCTCGGTCGGGTGGGCGCTGCCGGCGCCCGCCGGAGGTTTCGACGGCGGCGCCAGGCGGTCACTGACCACGGCCTGGAACGTCTGTGGTGAGGAGGACGGTGTGGCGGCCCCCTCGACCGCGGTCAGTATCGCACAGGGCGAGGAACCTGGGGTGCTTCGTCCACCCGTGTCGGGCGTCCGCGCGCCGGTGCGGGAGGATCGGCGACGGCCTCGGAAGGAAATGACACGGTGTCAGCAAAGGGGACCTTGGTCCCACGGTCACCTGGGCCCTTGTACCTAATCTGACGCTCAGCCGCTCGTGCCCCGGAGGAGACACATGGACGCCCTCGACCTCGCCCGCTGGCAGTTCGGGATCACGACGGTCTACCACTTCATCTTCGTGCCGCTGACGATCGGCCTCGCGCCCCTCGTCGCGATCATGCAGACGTTCTGGGTGCGCACGGGCGACCAGAAGTGGCTCCGGCTGACGAAGTTCTTCGGCAAGCTCCTCCTGATCAACTTCGCCATCGGCGTCGCGACCGGCATCGTGCAGGAGTTCCAGTTCGGCATGAACTGGAGCGAGTACTCGCGGTTCGTCGGCGACGTGTTCGGCGCCCCGCTCGCGATGGAGGCCCTCGCCGCCTTCTTCATCGAGTCCACGTTCCTCGGCCTGTGGATCTTCGGGTGGGACCGGCTCCCGAAGAGGATCCACCTGGCCTGCATCTGGGCCGTCGCGATCGCCACGAACCTGTCCGCGTACTTCATCCTCGCGGCCAACTCCTGGATGCAGCACCCGGTCGGGACGGTCTTCAACGAGGAGACCGGCCGCGCCGAGATGGTCGACATCGGCGCCGTCCTGACCAACAACACGCTCCTGGCCGCCTTCCCCCACACCATCTCCGCCGCGTTCCTCACGGCCGGCACCTTCGTGGCCGGCATCGCCGCCTGGTGGATGGTCCGCTCGCTGCGCCGCGGCGACGAGGCGACCGCCCGTGGCGTCTACCGGCCCGCCGTCGTCCTCGGGACCGTCGTCATGCTGGTCTCGGGCGTCGGCGTCGCGCTCAGCGGCGACTGGCAGGCGAAGCTGATGTACGACCAGCAGCCGATGAAGATGTCGTCCGCCGAGGCGCTGTGCGTCGGCGAGAACGGCGCGTCGTTCTCGGTGCTGACCATCGGCGACCTGTCGTCCAACGAGTGCGGCGACACCACGACGATCATCGCGATCCCGGCCCTGACCGCGTTCCTCGCGTCGGGCAGCTTCGACGCCTACGTGCCCGGCGTCGAGGAGCTCCAGGAGCGCTCGGAGCAGCTGTACGGCGCCGACGTGGACTACCGGCCGAACCTCTTCATCACCTATTGGAGCTTCCGGCTCATGATCGGGCTCGGCATCGGCAGCGCCGCGCTGGCCGCCGCCGTCCTGTGGTTCATGCGCAAGGGCCGCGTCATCCATCAGGGCTGGTTCGCCCGCCTCGGGATCCTGGCCATCCCGACGCCGTTCCTGGCCGCCTCCTTCGGCTGGATCTTCACCGAGATGGGCCGCCAGCCCTGGGTCGTCGCGCCCAACCCCAACCCGAGCGGCGTCGACGGCGTCTGGATGCTCACCGCGCGCGGCGTGTCCACGTCCGTCAGCGGCGGCATGGTGTGGACCTCCCTGATCACGTTCACGCTGCTCTACGGCGTGCTGGCGGTGGTGTGGTTCCGCCTGATGAAGCGCTACGCCACCCACGGCGTCGCCGAGACCGAGATCGACCCGAGCCCCGAGGCGCGCGCCGCCGCCGAGGCCGAGGGCGACCAGCCCCTGTCGTTCGCGTACTGAGAGGGTCCGACCGTGGAGCTGTCAGACGTCTGGTTCGTCCTCATCGCCGTCCTCTGGACCGGATACCTCGTCCTCGAGGGCTTCGACTTCGGCGTCGGCATGCTGCTGCCGATCCTGGGCCGGGACGAGAAGAACCGCCGGGTCATGATCAACACCATCGGGCCCGTCTGGGACGGCAACGAGGTGTGGCTGCTCACCGCCGGCGGGGCGACCTTCGCCGCCTTCCCCGAGTGGTACGCGTCGATGTTCTCCGGCTTCTACCTCGCCCTGCTGGCGATCCTGGTGGCCCTCATCCTGCGCGTGGTCTCGTTCGAGTGGCGCGGCAAGATCAACAGCGTCGTCTGGCGCAAGCGCATCGACCTCGCTCTGATCGTCGGCTCGTGGCTGCCCGCCGTCCTGTGGGGCGTCGCCTTCGGCAACCTCGTTCGCGGCGTGGAGCTGGACGCGAGCCACACGTTCGTCGGCTCGTTCGTCGACCTGCTCAACCCGTTCGCCCTGCTCGGCGGCGCCACGACGGCGCTCATCTTCCTCACGCACGGCGCCGTGTTCCTCGCCCTGAAGACCGACGGCGACATCCGGCAGCGGTCCGCCGCGTTCGCGGAGCGCTCCGCCATGGTGACCGTCGTCGTCGCGGGCGCGTTCGCCGTCTGGGCCCAGCTCGCCTACTCGGTCGCCTGGACCTGGGTCGCGACCGGCATCGCCGCCGTCGCCCTCGTCGCGCTCGTCGTCGCCGCCCGCCTGCGGCGCGAGGGCTGGGCGTTCGTCGCCTCGGCCGTCACGATCGTCGCCGCCGTCGTGCTGATCTTCGGGTCGCTGTACCCCGACGTCATGCCGGCGCTCGACGCGGCGAACTCGCTCACCGTCGACAACGCGTCGTCCACCGACTACACGCTGACGATCATGACGTGGGTCGCGGGCATCCTCACGCCGCTCGTGCTCGCCTACCAGGGCTGGACCTACTGGGTGTTCCGCAAGCGGCTCACGGTCGAGCAGATCCCCGAGCCCGCCGGCCTGACCTTCTGACGGGGCCGGAGTCCTGAAGCCACTCGATCCCCGCCTGCTGCGTCGCGCCCGCGCGGCGCGCCGGTACGTCGCGCTCACGGCGGTCCTCGGCGTCGTCACGGCGGCCCTCGTCGTCGCGTCCGCGCTCCTCATCGCCGGGGCGCTGGCGCCCGTCGTCGACCGCACGGCCGACTGGCCCGACGTCGCGCCCGCCGTGGCGT
>JAEZZV010000373.1 GCA_023418375.1 Actinomycetes bacterium
GGCCGGCGCCGGTGAGCTCGTCGAGGGCCACGGCCACGGCGCACTCCAACGCCGCGGACGACGAGAGGCCCGCGCCGAAGGGCACGCAGGAGTCCACGGCCGCGTCGAAGCCGGGCACGGCGACGCCGTCGGCGCGCAGGTGCTCCGCGAGGGCCCAGGCCACCCCGACCACGTAGCCCGCCCAGCCGCTCACCCGGCCGGGTCCGATGTCGGCCAGGTCGCCCTCCCATGGCGTCGGCTCCTGCGCCGACACCAGGCGCACGCGCCCGTCGTCGCGCGCGCGCAGCGCCACGTAGGTGCGGTGCGGCAGGGCGACGGGCAGGCACAGGCCGCCCGCGTAGTCGGTGTGCTCGCCGATCAGGTTGACCCGCCCGGGCGCCGACCAGACGCCCGTCGGCGCGCCGCCGAACGTCCCGGCGAAGAGCGCCGACGCGCGGGCCGCCCCCTCCGCGGCGCTCCAGGCCGGGAACCACTCCAGGCTGACGTCGCTCGCCGCGCCGGTCACCGGCCCACCTCCTGCAGCCGGGCGGCGATCCGCTCCGGGGTCGTGTCGCTGATCCACGCGCCCATCCCGGACTCGACACCCGCGAGGTACTTGAGCTTGCCCGGGGCCCGCAGCACCGAGAAGACCTGCAGGTGCAGGCGGCCGAGGTCCCGGCCCTCGCCGACGGCGGCCTGGTGCCAGCCGGCGATGTACGGCAGCGGGATGGGGGCGCCGTCGTCGGCCACGAAGAACCGGTCCAGCCGGCGCAGCAGCTCGGGGTACACGGCCGCGAGGTCGTCGCGCTCGGCGTCGTCGAGCGCGGGCAGGTCCGGCACGTCGCGGTGCGGGGCGAGGTGCACCTCGACCGGCCAGCGCGCCGCGGCGGGCACGTAGGCCGTCCAGTGCTCCGACTCCAGGACGACGCGCGTCCCGGCGCGGCGCTCGGCGTCGAGGACGTCGCGCAGCAGGTTGCGCCCCGTCCGGGCGTGGTGCTCGGCGGCGCGGTCGAGCATGAGCCGGGTCCGCGGCGTGACGAACGGGAACGCGTAGATCTGGCCGTGCGGGTGGGGGAGCGTGACGCCGATCTCGCGCCCACGGTTCTCGAACGCGAACACCTGGCGGATGCCGGGCAGGCGGGACAGCTCGGTCGTGCGGTCGGCCCAGGCCTCGACGATCGTGCGGGCGCGCCGGGGCGACAGGTCCGCGAAGGACGCCTCGTGCTCGGCCGAGAAGCAGACGACCTCGCAGCGCCCGGCCGCCGTGCGGGTGGGCCACAGGGGGTCGTCGTCCACGAGCCACGACTGACCGGCCGCTCCGTCGGGCGGGGCGAGCAGCGCCGGGAAGCGGTTCTCGAAGACGACGACGTCGTAGTCCGTGTCCGGGACCTCGCCGTCGGAGTAGGCGGCGCCCGGGCGCGCGGGGCACAGCGGGCAGGAGTCCGCGGCCGGCAGGAAGGTGCGGTCCATCCGGTGCGACGCCATCGGGATCCACTCGCCGGTCAGCGGGTCCTGCCGCATCTCGGGCAGCGAGGGGACCGGGCCGTAGCGGTCGGTGAGCGGGCGCGGGTCGTCCAGGCGCCGGGTGGCCGCACCGGAGACGTACGGCTCGGAGTCGTCGAAGTAGATGAGCTCACGCCCGTCGGCCATCCGGGTGGCGGTGCGGCGGTGGGTCACGTGACGGCTCCGAGATCGGTCGGCGCGCTGCCGCGCGCGGGGACGAGGACGAGGTCAACCAGGTCGCCGGCCGCGTCGGCGGCGTCGCCGGGCACTCCCTGGTCGGTGATGACGAGGTCGATGTCGGTCAGGGGCACGATGCGGGCCAGGCCGACGACCCCCCACTTCGAGTGGTCGGCGACGACGACGGTCCGGCCGGCCGACGCCACCAGGGCGCGGTCGGTCTCGGCCTCCAGGAGGTTCGGGGTGGTCAGGCCGGCGCGCCGGTCGATGCCGTGCACGCCGAGGAACAGGACGTCGACGCGCAGGGCCTCCAGGGCGTGGGTGGCGACGGGCCCGACGAGCGCGTCCGACGGTGTCCGCGTGCCGCCGATGAGGACCACGCTGAGGTCGGGGTCCCCCGCCTGGTGCAGCACCTCGGCGGCGGGCAGCGAGTTGGTGACGACGGTGAGCGGCCGCAGCGCGGGTGTCTCGGCGATGAGCCCAGCGAGCAGGTGCGTCGTCGTGCCGCCGGAGAGCGCGACGGCGCCCCCGGGCGAGATCTCCTCGACGGCCGCCGCCGCGATGGCGGCCTTCTCCGGGGAGAAGAGCTCGGCCTTGGCGCGGAACCCCGGCTCGTCCGCCGCGCGTCGGGCGTCGACGGCGCCACCGTGGACCCGCAGCACGAGGCCGCGGCGTGCGAGCTCGCCGATGTCCCGGCGGACCGTCATGTCGGAGACGCCGAGGGACTCCACGAGATCGGCCACGCGCGCGGCCCCGTGCCGGCGGATCGCGGCAAGGATCGCCTCCTGGCGCTGGCTCGCGAGCATGTGAACAGGATCGTTCGCACTCAAACAAAAGTCAACACGAGCGCACGTCGGACCGCACGTCCGCCTGGCAGAGCTCGCGCAGGCGACGCAGGTCCTCGCGCAGGCCGCGGCGCAGCATCCGGGCCGCGACGGGTCGCAGGAGCAGCTCGCTCGGCCTCGGCGTCACGACGAGCGTGAGCTCCACGCGGCTCCCCTGCCCGACGGACGTCACGGCCCGCCCGCCGTGAGCCCGGGCCCCGCGCACGGTCCGCCAGGCGAAGCGCCGGCCCGGCCCGACGTCGGTCACCTCGCCGTCGTTCGTCAGCAGGCGGCCGGCGAACCGCATGACCTCGACGGTCGTCGTGCCCGCCGCCGCCGTCCCGTGCGGGGTCGGCGTCATGCTGACGACGCTGCCGCGCCACTCGGGGTCGCGGGCGTAGTCCGCGACGACGCGCCAGACGTCGTCGGCGGGCCGGTCGATCTCGATGGACTCCTGCAGCCGGATGTCGCTCATCGTTCCTCCCTGGTCGAAGCGTTCGTGCTTCGAGGGTGGGAGGCGCAGTGGCCCGGTGTCGTGGACGGACGTGCGGCCGGTTGTCGATCCGTGCTCAGTCGCGCCGCGCCGCGCGCACCGCCCCGGGCGTGCGGCCGAGGTGGCGCCCCAGGACGCGCGTGAGGTGGCTCTGGTCCGCGAAGCCGGTGCGGGTGGCGACCTCGGCGATGGGCAGGGTGGTGCGGGTGAGCAGCTCCTCCGCGAGAGCCACGCGGCGCTCGAGGACGTACCGGTGCGGGCTGCGCCCGGTCGCCGCCCGGAAGACGCGCGCGAAGTGGAACGGGCTGACGTGCGCGACGGCGGCCAGGTCGGCCAGGCTCAGGGGTGCGGCGAGGTTGTCCTCGACGTGCCGGGTGACGCGTCCGAGCTGGGCCCGCGACAGCGCGGGAGCTGCCGGGCCCGGCGTCGGTCGACCGGTGTGACGGCGCGCCACGGCGACCACGAGCGCGTGGCCGAGCGACTCGAGCGCCAGCCCGGCCATCCCGTCGAGCCTGCCGTCCGGCCTCGACCCGGCCTCGGCGAGCGCGGACTGCACGAGGCCGGCCAGCGTGGCGA
>JAEZZV010000013.1 GCA_023418375.1 Actinomycetes bacterium
GTTCTACGGCATCGAGCCGGCCGCCGTCGTCCACCCGCCCGTCGACGCCGACTTCCGGGTGCACGACGACGTGCCGCGCGGGGAGCACTACGTGTGGGCGGGCCGGATCGTCGAGCCGTACAAGCGGCTCGCGCCGGTGCTGGAGGCCTTCCGGGCGACCCCGGGGCGACGCCTCGTCGTCGTCGGCAGCGGGCGGGACGAGGCGAGGCTGCGGGCGGGCGCCCCGCCCAACGTCACGTTCGTGGGCGCCCTGGGGACCACGGAGGTCGCGCGCGCCTACGCGGGCGCCCGCGCCGTGATCTTCCCGAGCGAGGACGACTTCGGGCTGGTGCCGGTCGAGGCCATGGCGTGCGGGACGCCCGTCGTCGCCCTCGGCCGCGGCGGCGCGCTCGAGACCGTCGTCGACGGCGCCACGGGCGTCCACTTCGACGAGCCCACGCCGGCCGACATCAACCGGGCGCTCGACAGGTTCGAGTCCGAGAGCTGGGACGAGCGGGCCATCGCCCGGCACGCCGAGGACCGCTTCGGCCGCGCGCACTTCATCCGCGTGATGCGCGACGTCCTCGCGTCGGTCTGAGGGGCGCGCGTGACCGACGCCCCGGCCCGGGACGACGACACCCTGCCGACGGTCTCTGTCGTCCTGCCCACGTACCGCCGTCGGGGGAACTTGCGCGCGGTGCTCCGTCCGCTGCTGGACGACCCCGCGCTGACGGAGGTCGTCGTCGTCGACGACGGCAGCGACGACGGCTCCTACGAGCTGCTGACCGAGCTCGCCCGGACCGAGCCCCGGCTGCGGCCGGTCCGCACCCCCAACCGGGGCGGCGCGGCGGCACGTCAGACGGGCATCGACCTGGCCGTCGGGGACGTCGTCCTCCTCCTCGACGACGACGTCGTCGCCGGGCCCGGGCTCGTGACCGGCCACGCACGTCACCACCGGGACGCCGATGACCTGGTGGTCGTCGGCTTCATGCCGACGCGCGCACCGGAGCCGGGCAGCCGGGGCCGGTTCGCGACGCGGTTCTACGCCGAGGAGTACCTGGCGGTGTGCGCCGCCTACGAGCAGGACGAGCGCACCGTCCTGCTGCGGCTGTGGGGCGGCAACGTGTCCGTCCGCCGCTCGGCGCTCGCGCGCGTGCCGTACGAGTCGGGGGTCTTCGCCCGCACCAACCACTCCGACCGCGACTTCGGCCTGCGCTGCATGGCGGCCGGGATGCGGGGGGTCTTCGACCGCTCGCTCGCGGCGACGCACGAGCACGTGCGCCCGCTGCCCGCCTTCCTGCGGGACGCCCGCCGGCAGGGGGCGGGGCGCGCGCTCCTGCACGCGGCGCACGGCGACGTGCTCGGGCCGCTGGAGCTCGACACGACGCTGGACGGGCTGCCGGCGCCGGTCCGGGCCCTCGTCGGCCTCGACAGGTACGGCCCGCTCCGCGTGGCGCTCACGGGCACCCTGACGGGTCTCGCCCGGGCGGCCTCGTGGGCGCGCGTGGAGCCCGTGGAGGTCGCCTCCGCCAAGGTCCTGCGGCGGCTCGCGACCCGTCAGGGGATCCGCGAGGCCCCGGTGGGCGCGGTCGGCACGCGCTGATCCCAACCGGTCGCCCCCGGCCCGAAGCTCGGCACTGACGACCGGCGCCAGGGCGTGCCGCAGAGGGCCAGCGCCGCCCCGGCGAACCCGAACAGGGCCTGCGGGAAGCCGGCGTTGGTCAGGTACGGCCACACCATCGCCGCGGCCGGCAGGAACGCGAGGACACCCACGACGGCGAGCGCGGCCGAGCGCTCCGCTGCGCCCGTCGCGCCGTCGTCGGCCGCGCGGACCCGGCGCCAGGCACGCACACCCACCGCGGCGGCCGCGATCGTGGCGGCCAGCAGGAGGCCGACACCGCCCCGCAGGACGAGGGTGACGTACTGGTTCTCGGTGGACCCGAACACCACACCGTCGGGCTGGTCCTCGCCGAGCCCGATGGGCCAGGAGCGGCCCACGAGCGGCAGGTAGTCGCGCTGCCAGATGAGGAAGCGGTACTGCAGCGTCTGCGGCACCAGGCCGCCGCCGGTGCCGGAGGCCGCCGTGGTCTGCTGCTCGACGCGCGCCTCCAGGGCGTCGGAGAAGAGCAGGACAGAGGCCGCGGCGACGACGAGGGCCAGCCCGACGGCGCGCGTCAGCCGGCCCGCGAGCAGGGCCGCCAGCGCCACGGCGACGACGATCCACAGGAGCAGGGTGACCGTGACCGCGAGCACGGCGGCGGCCAGGTCGACCGCGAGCACGAGGAGCAGGACCGGCCGGCGCAGGACCGCCCGGTCCCCACGCAGCCAGAGCACCACGGAGAGCACGATCGGGAAGATGAGGTAGCCGCCGAACGAGTGCGCGATCGGGAAGGGGCCGGTGACGCGGGCCGTGTCCTCGCCGGCGACCGGCATGACGCCGTCGCCCACGGCGGCGACGATGGCGTCGCGCACGCCGGGCAGGTCGGCGTACTGCGCCAGCCCGACGACGGCGGGCACGAGGCTCACCAGCAGCACCCAGCGCAGCACGACGACGACGTCGTCCCGGTCGGCGACGGCGCGGGAGGCCGTCCACCAGGTCAGCGCCAGGAACGACGGGAGCAGGGCGATCCGGGCGAGCTCGTCGACGTCGAGGGCGACGCCGCGCGCCGCGTGCAGCGCGGCGAACCCGAGGCCGGCGAACGCGAACACGGCGAGTGCGAGGTCGACGCCGCCGACGGGCCGCCAGCGCGCGGGGCCGCGGAGGAAGACCACGAGCGCCGCGAGGACCAGGAGCGCCTCCGACGCCTTCAGACCCGGCACCAGCGACCCGCGTCCGAGGCCGGCGAGCGCCGGCA
>JAEZZV010000022.1 GCA_023418375.1 Actinomycetes bacterium
CACCTGTCAGCGATCCTCGCGGAGTTCAAGAACGGGGCCGCGCGGGTGCACCTGCGCCGCCTCGGCCGGGGCGTGACGGACCTCTGGTACGAGGCCGTGGACCTCGGGGACGTGGACGTGCTCGTCGTGGAGTGGACCCACGGGCTCAGCCGCCACCTTCGGGGCGTCGACGTCGGGATCCTGCTCGGCAGCACGCCCGCCGAGACGCTCGCGCACCGCCGGGCCCGTGGCCGCGACGGCGGGACGGACAGCCCCTTCACGACGCTGGTCCTCGGGCTCGAGCAGGAGCTCCTCGAGGTGCAGGCCGCCGACGCGCGCATCATCTGGGCGAAGTCCGGCGACCGGCTCACGTACTCCGGCTACCGGGCCCTGATGGCGCGCACCGCGGCGGGCGACGATGCCTGAGGCCCCGGGCGTGCCCAGCGCCCGCCCGATGCTCAACGCGTACCCCGACAGCCTGGGCGGGCGGCTCGCCGACGCCGTCGACCTGCTGCGCCGGCCCGAGCTCGCCGGCCTGTTCGACGCGTTCTACGTGCTGCCGAGCCTGTTCCACAGCGACCTGGACCGCGGGTTCTCGGTCGTCGACTACGGCCTGGACGAGCTGGTGGCCACCGAGGCCGACCTCGCGGACCTGCGCGGGCTGGGCCTGGAGCTCAAGCTCGACGTCGTCCTCAACCACTGCTCCGTGCTGTCGCCCCAGTTCCAGGACCTGCTCCGCCACGGCGACGCGTCGCGGTACCGGGACTTCTTCGTCGACTGGAACCGGTTCTGGGACGGCCACGGCACGATGACCGACGCCGGGTACGTCCAGCCCGCCCCGGAGCTGCTGGAGCAGATGTTCTTCCGCAAGCCCGGGCTGCCGATCCTCATGGTCCGCTTCCCCGACGGCCGCGAGGTGCCGTACTGGAACACCTTCTACCAGGAGGTGGTGCACCCGCGGCCGGACGCCCAGGGGCTGATGGCCGCCCTGGGGGTCCCGTACGCCACGGCGGCGGAGATCGCGGCCCTGGTGTCCCGCGCCCTCGACGACGGCGTCGCCCCCGGCGACATCGACCTCGGTCGGCACACCGCCCTGCGCGGGCCGGTCCTGGAGCTGCTCGCCGCGGGCCGGCACTACCTGGGCCAGATGGACGTGAACGTCGACTCGCCCCTCGTCTGGGAGTTCTACGACGACACGCTGCGCACCCTGGCCGGCTACGGCGCCCGGATCGTGCGGCTCGACGCGTTCGCCTACACGGCCAAGGCGCCCGGGCGCCGCAACTTCCTCAACGACCCGGAGACCTGGGAGGTGCTCGCCCGCGTGCGCGCGCTCGCCGACGCCCACGGCGTCGCGCTGCTGCCGGAGATCCACGCGTCGTACGCAGAGGCCGTCCACGAGCGGATCGCCGCGGAGGGCTACCTGACCTACGACTTCTTCCTGCCGGGACTGGTCCTGGACGCCCTCGAGACGGGCAGCGCCGAGACCCTGGCCCGGTGGGCGCGCGAGGTCCAGGTCACGGGCATCCGCACCGTGAGCATGCTCGGCTGCCACGACGGGATCCCCCTCCTCGACCTCAGGGGACTGGTGCCCGACGAGCGCATCGAGGCGCTCATCGCCACGGTCGTCGGCCGCGGCGGGCACGTGAAGAACCTGCACGGCGCGCGGCAGATGTACTACCAGGTCAACGCGACGTACTTCAGCGCGCTCGGCGAGGACGCCCGCGCCATGGTGCTGGCGCGGGCGCTGCACCTGTTCATGCCCGGCAAGCCGCAGGTCTGGTACCTGGACCTGCTCGGGGGCACGAACGACCACGACGCCGTCGCCGAGGCGGGTCCGGGCGGCCACAAGGAGATCAACCGCACGAACCTGGCGACCGAGGAGGTGCTGGCCCGCCTGGACGAGCCCGTGGTGCGCGACCAGCTCGCGCTCCTGCGGTTCCGGTCCACGTCACCCGCGTTCGGCTTCGAGGCGCGTCTGGAGGTCAGCGCGTCAGCCGGGCGGCTGGCGATGGTCTGGGAGAACGACGGCGCGACGGCGACGCTCGAGGCCGACCTCGTCAGCCGATCCTTCACGGTGCGGGACGAGGCCGGGCGGGTCGTGCACGCGCAGTGACGCCCCGGGTCCGCGACCTCCGCGGCAGGGTCACGCCTGCGGAGCCTGCGGCCCGTCGTCGTCCGCCGCCGGCCGCTGGGCCCGGGCGCGCTTGACCGCGTACATCGCCAGGTCCGCCTCGTGGAGGAGCTCCGAGGGCACGAACGCGCCCCGGGCCGGCAGGGCGGCGCCCACGCTGACGCGCACCTGGACCTCCGCCGCCCCCACGCGGACCGGCCCGGCGTTCAGCGTCCGGCTCAGCCTGTCGGCCAGCGCGGTCTCGTCCGCCGCGCCCGGTCCGGCCACGACGACGGCGAACTCGTCGCCGCCCAGCCGGGCCGCGCACGCCCGCGCGTCGTCGAGCGGGAGCGCGCCGAGCAGGCGCTGGGCCACCTCGACGAGCACCGCGTCGCCCGTCGCGTGCCCGTACCTGTCGTTGATGGTCTTGAAGTCGTCCACGTCCGCGAACGCGACGGCCAGCGGGCGCGCCTCGACCGAGTGCGCACCCGCGAGCGTCGCCAGGTGCTCGTGCAGCGCGGCGCGGCCCGGCAGCCCGGTGAGCGAGTCGTGCGTCGCCCGGTGGCGCAGGAGGCGCTCGGTCTCCTCCAGGCGCGCGACGAGGCGGTCGTTCTCCAGCAGCGTCACGTGCTGGCGCGCGACCAGCAGGCAGACGATCGCCAGACCCGCCCCGACCTGCGGGGTGGCGATGTCCCCGGCGCGCGTCTGCACCGCGAGGAGCACCGCAGAGGGCACGATGAGCGCGTACGGGAGGTAGACGAGCCGACCGCGCGTCGGCACGCGCACGACGCGCGGGGTGAGGCCCGCCTGGAGCCGCATCGCGGCCGCATAGGTGGCCCAGGCGCCGGCCCAGAAGGGCGCTTTGCCGGTGGCCCACGCCAGGTCCGAGGCGGCCATCAGGAGCAGCGCCGCGACGAAGAGCGCCGGCCGCGCCCAGCGCTGCAGGCGCATCTCCGTGACCGTGATCGCTGCTCCGAACACCGCGGTGCCGACGAAAGCGACCGGCAGCGCCACCGCCACGGCGCCGCGCACGCCACCGCCGACCGCTGCCGACGCGTCCGCGAGCGGCCCGTGCC
>JAEZZV010000034.1 GCA_023418375.1 Actinomycetes bacterium
GGCCGGCGCGGCGTGTCCGTCGGGGCGCCGTCCTGCGCGGGCGGCACCTCGGACTCCGTCCGTGCGTGCCGCGGAGGCACCGCCAGCCGGAGGACGTCGGGCAGGGTGCCCGCCCAGCGGCGAGCCACGGCGCGCGCGAGCGCCAGCACCTGCGGCGCCAGCACGGGCTCGGCCGACACGACGCGGCGCAGAGGGCTCAGGTCGTGGTCCGATCCGTCGGTGCGGGCCACGCAGAAGCCGTCCACGTCCTGGCCGCCGAATCGGACCCGCACCCGCGTCCCCGGCTGGGCGCCCTCGTCCATCGAGGCCGGGACCGCGTAGTCGAACTCCCGGTCCAGGTGCGGCTGGGGGCGGTCGACGACCACCCGGGCGACGGGCAGACGCTGGGCGAGGGGCTCGGGCGTCCGCGCACGCCGACGTCGCGGCGCGAGTCCCGCGAGTGCCGGCTGGTCGAGCGTCACGGCCTCATCCCACCATGCGCGCACGACGCCGGGCGGGCCGCTCCACAGGGCCGCCCGGCCCCGGGCACGCGGTGGACGTCGGCGTCAGGAGACGGCGGAGTGCAGGTCGAGGACGCGGTCCGTGCGCTCCCACGTGAAGTCGGCGATCTCGCGCCCGAAGTGCCCGTACGCGGCGGTCCGTCCGTAGATCGGACGCAGCAGGTCGAGGTCGCGAACGATGGCGGCGGGCCGCAGGTCGAAGACCTCACGGATCGCGGACGTGAGCCGGTCGAGCGGCACCGTCTCGGTCCCGAACGTCTCGACGTACAGGCCGACGGGGTGCGCCGCGCCGATCGCGTACGCGACCTGGACCTCGCACCGCTTGGCGAGGCCTGCCGCGACGACGTTCTTGGCCACCCAGCGCATCGCGTAGGCGGCCGAGCGGTCCACCTTCGACGGGTCCTTGCCCGAGAAGGCGCCACCACCGTGGCGGGACATCCCGCCGTAGGTGTCGACGATGATCTTGCGACCCGTCAGCCCGGCGTCGCCCCGCGGGCCGCCGATGACGAACACGCCCGTCGGGTTCACGAGCGTCCGGTAGCCCGTCGTGTCGATCTCGAGCTCGGCGAGCACCGGCGCGACGACGTGCTCGGTGATCTCGGGGGCGATGCGGCCCTCGAGCGAGACCTCGGGGTCGTGCTGGGCGGAGACGACGACGGTGTCGAGGCGGACCGCCCGGTCTCCCTCGTACGCGATCGTGACCTGCGTCTTGCCGTCGGGCCGCAGGTACTCCAGCGTGCCCTCCTTGCGCACGAGAGCCAGGCGCTCGGCGAGGCGGTGGGCGACCCAGATCGGCAACGGCATGAGCGACGGGGTGTCGTCGCACGCGTAGCCGAACATGAGCCCCTGGTCGCCCGCACCCTGCAGGTCCAGCGGGTCGTCGTCCTGGGCGTCGTGGCGCGTCTCCCACGCCTTGTCGACGCCTGCGGCGATGTCCGGCGACTGCTGCCCGATCGAGACGGAGACCCCGCAGGAGTGCGCGTCGAAGCCGATCTCCGACGACGTGTACCCGATGCGGTGCAGCACCTGGCGCACCACCTGGGGGATCTCGACGTAGGCCTCGGTGGTCACCTCGCCGGCGACGTGGACCAGACCGGTGGTCACCATCGTCTCGACGGCGACCCGAGCGCTCGGGTCCTGGGCGATCATCGCGTCGAGGATGGCGTCCGAGATCTGGTCACAGACCTTGTCGGGGTGCCCCTCGGTCACGGACTCGGACGTGAACAGACGCAGGGCGGAGGAAACCATGCGGGCAGCGTACCGGCGCGCCCGCGACCACTTCAGCCTCCGTGCCCCAGGCGGGCGACCACGGCGTCCCACACGACGTGGGCCACCCGCTCCTTCGTGCCTGCGACGCTGGCGACGACCTCACCGCGGGCGTCGAGCACCGTGACCTCGTTGTCCGGCGTGCCGAAGCCCCGGCCGGGGCCGACGGGGTTCACCACGAGCAGGTCGGCACCCTTGCGGACGGCCTTCGCCCGGCCGTGCGCGAGCACGTCGCCGTCGGCGTCCCCGGTCTCGGCGGCGAAGCCGACCACGAGCTGGCCGGGGCGGCGCCGGTCGACGAGCTCCCGCAGGACGTCGACCGTGGGCTCGAGCACGATCGGGTCGGGCGTTCCCGCCGTCTTCTTGATCTTGTGGTCCGCCGCGGCTGCGGGCCGGAAGTCGGCCACCGCAGCCGCCATGACGACGACGTCGCAGGCGGCGGCCGCGGTCCGGACCGCCTCGTGGAGCTCCGCCGCCGTCTCGACCGCGAGCAGCTCGACGCCTGCGGGTGCGGCGACGGCGAGGTTGGCACCGACGAGGACGACGTCGGCGCCCCGGCGCGCCGCCGCCGCCGCCAGGGCGACGCCCTGACGGCCGCTCGAGCGGTTGCCGAGGTACCGGACGGGATCGACGGGCTCGCGGGTGCCGCCCGCCGAGACGACGACCCGCCGGCCGGCCAGGTCCTGCGGCGCGAGGAGCGCGAGGGCCGCCGCAGCGATCTCCTCGGGCTCGGGCAGCCGGCCGGGGCCGGAGTCCGCGCCGGTCAGGCGCCCCACCGCCGGCTCCAGGACATGGACGCCACGCTGTCGCAGCGTCGTCACGTTCGCCTGGGTTGCCGGGTGGCGCCACATCTCCGTGTGCATGGCCGGTGCCACCAGAACGGGGCAGCGGGCGACGAGCAGCGACGCAGTCAGGAGGTCGTCTGCCTGGCCTGTGGCCGCCCGCGCGAGCAGGTCCGCGGTCGCGGGCGCGACGACCACCAGGTCGGCAGCCTGCCCGAGGCGGACGTGCTCGACGCCGGGGACGTCCTCGAAGACGCCGGTGGTGACCGGGTGGCCCGACAGCGCCTCCCAGGTGGCGGCGCCGACGAACTCCAGCGCGGCGCGGGTGGGCACCACGCGCACGTCGTGACCCGCCTCGGTGAACAGCCGCAGGAGGGAGGCCGCCTTGTACGCGGCGATCCCCCCGCTCACCCCGAGGAGGACCTGCACGGGCTCAGTCCTCGGTCGGCCGGACCGTGAGCAGCCCCGCGTTGATCTCGCGCAGCGCGATCGACAGCGGCTTCTCCTGGTGACGCGCCTCGACGAGCGGGCCGACGTATTCCAGCAGGCCCTCGTTGAGCTGGCTGTAGTAGGCATTGATCTGGCGCGCCCGCTTGGCCGCGTAGATGACCAGCGCGTACTTGGACTCGGCCGCGGTGAGCAGCTCGTCGATCGGCGGGTCGGTGATGCCCTCGGGCGCGGCGACGGTTCCGGACATGTGTGCGCTGCCTTCTGGTCGGGTGCGGTGGTCGTGCGGACGGCCCGCCCCCGTGCGGGAGCGGCCTCGAGAGGCTGCGGCGACGGGGGGCCGGCTGCGGCCGACCGCTCAGTCTACCGCCTTCACCAGGCCCATCACGGCGACGAGCTCGTCGGTGGCGCGCCGGACGTCGTCGTTGACGATGACGTGGTCGAACTCCGGGGCGGCCGCCATCTCCACCTCGGCGGTCGCGAGGCGACGGGCCCGCTCCTCCGCGTTCTCGGTACCGCGGCCCACGAGCCGCCGCACGAGCTCGTCGACCGACGGCGGCGCGAGGAACACGAACCTGGCCTCGGGCATCGCCGCACGCACCTGGCGCGCGCCGGCGAGGTCGATCTCCAGGAGTGCGGGACGTCCCTCCGCGAGCCGGGCGAGGACCGGACCCTTCGGCGTGCCGTACCGGTTCCGGCCGTGCACCACCGCCCACTCGAGGAACTCGCCCTCGGCGACCATCCGGTCGAAGGTGGCGTCGTCCACGAAGTGGTAGTGGACGCCGTCGACCTCGCCCGGTCTCGGCGGGCGCGTGGTCGCCGAGACCGACAGCCAGACCGTCGGGTAGCGGGAGCGCACGTCGGCCGAGACTGTCCCCTTGCCGACCGCCGTGGGTCCGGCGAGGACCGTCAGGCGCGACGCGTCAGGGGCGGTCGTACCGGGAGCGTCCGGCGACGCCTCGGCTCCGTCCTCTCCCACCACTCTCAGCCGAAGCGCTCGACGAGCGCCTGCGCCTGGTGCGGGCCGAGGCCGCGCAGCCGGCGGGTCTCGGAGATCCCGATCTCAGCCATGATCGCCCGAGCCTTGATCTTGCCGATGCCCGGCAGGGACTCCAGGAGCGCGGAGACCTTGAGCTTGCCCAGGACGTCGTCGGTCTTCGCCTGCTCGAGGATCTCGGCCAGCGAGCCCTGGGAGTACTTGAGGCGGTTCTTCACCTCGGCACGGGCCTGCCGCGCAGCGGCAGCCTTCTCGAGAGCGGCAGCGCGCTGTTCCGGGGTCAGCGGTGGAAGGGCCACGCGGGGTCACCTACTTCTTTGCGGGCTGTGGCGGTCGGGTCGAACCTAGCGAGACTCCAGGCGCGAGGGCAACGTCGCCGCCCAGGTCCGCGCTGGTCAGGGCTGTGATCGGGGCGATCCGAGCGCCGTCGGGCGCCGTGGTCGCCGGGAGAAAGGGTCAGCGGAGGGCCGCCGAGGCCTCGTCGACGGCTCGAGCCGCGGCGTCGCGGAGCGACCCGAGTGCCGGGCCCGCATCCAGGACGGCGCGCGACGTCGACGCCAGCACGCCCCGGCGGGCCGCCCCGAAGACGTCGGCGAGCTCCGCCGCCCCCGCGCCCTGGGCGCCGACGCCCGGCGCGAGCAGGGGGCCACGCACCGCTGCCAGGTCGATCCCCAGCCGTCGGACGGCGTCCCCCACCGTGGCACCCACGACCAGCCCGAAGGGCCCCAGAGGGGCGGGAACGGCCTCCAGGGCGCGCGCGTTGAGCTCCGCGACCTGGCGGGCGACGCCGGCGGCAACGGCCTCGCCGTCCGCCGCCGTGGCGTGCTGGACGGCCGGCCCCTCGGGGTTGGAGGTGAGCGCGAGGACGAAGAGGCCGCGCCCGGACGCCGACGCCGCCCGGACGGCGGGCGTGAGGGCGCCGACGCCCAGGTACGGGCTCACGGTGAGGGCGTCGCACGCCAGCGGCGCGCCGGCGGCCAGGTACGCGTCCGAGTACCCGGACATCGTCGAGCCGATGTCGCCCCGTTTCGCGTCGAGCACCACCTGCGTGGCCTCGCCCCGGACGGCCGCGAGGACCTCCTCCAGGACGGCGACGCCGCGCGAGCCGTGCCGCTCGAAGAAGGCCGACTGCGGCTTCACGGCGGCGACGCGGCCGACCAGGGCCTCGACGACCGTCAGGGCGAAGCGGCGCAGGCCCTCCGCGTCGTCGGCCAGGCCCCACGCGGCCAGCAGCCCGGGGTGCGGGTCGATGCCGACGCACACCGGCCCGAGACTCTCCATCGCGGCCGCGAGGCGGGCGCCGAAGGGCGCGCTCACGACCGGACCGTCCGCTCGCGCAGCTCGAACTCGTGGTCCTGGAGGCTGCGGACCCTGAACGGGCCAGCCTGGATCGTCTCGATGGCCTGGACGGCGGCGGCGAGCTGCTGGACCGTCGTGATGATCGGCTTGTCGGCCGCCACGGTCGCGGTCCGGATCTCGTAGCCGTCCGCGCGGGCGCCCTGCCCCGAGGGCGTGTTCACGACCAGGTCGACCTCGCCGGCCCCGATGAGGTCCACGATCGTCTCCTCGCCGGTCGCGCGGCCTTCGGAGGCCTTGCGCACGATTCGCGACGCGATCCCGTTGCGCCGCAGGACGGCCGCCGTGCCCTCGGTGGCCAGGAGCGTGAAGCCGAGCTCGGTCAGCCGCTTCGCCGGGAACGTGATGGCGCGCTTGTCCCGGTCGGCGACCGAGATGAAGGCGACGCCCGACGTCGGCAGGCCGCCGAAGGCCGCCGCCTGCGACTTGGCGAACGCCGTCGGGAAGTCCGCGTCGATCCCCATGACCTCGCCCGTCGAACGCATCTCCGGACCAAGGACCGTGTCCACCACACCGCCGGACTGCGTCCGGAACCTCCGGAACGGCAGGACCGCCTCCTTCACGGCGATCGGGGCGTCGAGCCCCAGGTCACCCCCGTCGCCCTCGGCGGGCAGCACGCCGTCACGCCGCAGCTCGGCGATGGTCGCCCCGGCCATGACCAGCGCCGCGGCCTTGGCGAGCGGCACACCTGTCGCCTTCGACACGAACGGCGCCGTGCGGGACGCGCGCGGATTGGCCTCGAGCACGTAGAGCACGTCGGAGACGAGGGCGTACTGGACGTTGAGCAGGCCGTGCACCCCGACGCCGCGGGCGATGGCCTCGGTCGACTGGCGGATCCGGCACAGCTCGGCGGTCGAGACCGTCACGGGCGGCAGCGCGCACGCCGAGTCCCCCGAGTGGATGCCTGCCTCCTCGATGTGCTCCATGACGCCGCCGAGGTAGAGCTCCGTCCCGTCGAACAACGCGTCGACGTCCAGCTCGATGGCGTCGTCCAGGAACCGGTCGATGAGCAACGGCGGGATCTGGTCGCCGACGCCGCGCGAGACGGCCCGCGCGCCCTCGAGGGCACGTGCCACGTACCCGGAGAGCTGCTCGTCGGAGTACACGATCTCCATGCCGCGCCCGCCGAGGACGTACGACGGCCGCACGAGCACCGGGTACCCGATGCGCCCCGCGACCTCGGTCGCCTCCTCGAGCGAGGTGGCCGTGCCGAAGGCGGGCGCGGGCAGGCCCGCCGCCACGAGCACGCGGCCGAACGCGCCGCGGTCCTCGGCCGCGTCGATCGCCTCCGGCGAGGTGCCGAGGATGGGCACCCCGGCCGCCTGGAGCCGCCGCGCCAGCGCCAGGGGCGTCTGCCCGCCGAGCTGGACGATCATGCCGGCCACGGGGCCGACGGCGAGCTCCGCCGCGTAGACCTCCATGACGTCCTCGAACGTCAGGGGCTCGAAGTACAGCCGGTCGGCCGTGTCGTAGTCCGTCGAGACGGTCTCGGGGTTGCAGTTGACCATGACGGTCTCGTACCGCTCGCGCAGCGCGAGGACGGCGTGCACGCAGGAGTAGTCGAACTCGATCCCCTGCCCGATGCGGTTCGGCCCGGACCCGAGCACGATCACCGCCGGGCGCTCGCGCGGCTCGACCTCCGTCTCGTCGTCGTACGACGAGTAGTGGTACGGCGTGCGCGCGGCGAACTCGGCCGCGCACGTGTCGACGGTCTTGAACACCGGGCGCAGCCCGAGCGACTGGCGCACCTCGCGGACCGTGTCCTCCGCGATGCCCCGCAGCCGTGCGATCTGCGCGTCCGAGAGGCCGTGCCGCTTGGCGCGGCGCAGCACCTCGGGCGCCATCTCGGGCGTCTGGGCGACCTCCGCGGCGACCTCGTTCACCAGGACGATCTGGTCGAGGAACCAGGGGTCGATGCCGGTCGCCTCGTAGACCGCCTCGACGGTCGTGCCGCCAGGTCGGCCCACGGAGCGCAGCGCCTGCTGCACCTGCACCAGGCGCTGCTCGGTCGGGACCGGGACCTGCGCCATGAGCGCGGCGAGGGCGTCGCCGGCGGGCGCGTCCCCGTCCCAGTGGAAGACGGACCCCGCCTTGTCGATGGAGCGCATGGCCTTGCCCAGCGCCTCGGCGAAGTTCCGTCCGAGGGCCATCGCCTCGCCGACGGACTTCATGGTCGTCGTCAGCAGCGGGTCGGCCGAGGGGAACTTCTCGAACGCGAACCGCGGCACCTTGACGACGACGTAGTCGAGCGCGGGCTCGAACGACGCCGGCGTGGAACCCGTGATGTCGTTCGGGATCTCGTCGAGCGTGTAGCCGACGGCGAGGCGCGCGGCGATCTTGGCGATCGGGAACCCGGTGGCCTTGGACGCCAGCGCCGACGAGCGCGACACGCGCGGGTTCATCTCGATGACGACGACACGGCCGGTCTGCGGGTGCACCGCGAACTGGATGTTGCAGCCGCCCGTGTCGACGCCCACCTCGCGGATCACCGCGATGCCGATGTTGCGCAGCTGCTGGTACTCCCGGTCGGTGAGCGTCAGCGCGGGCGCGACCGTCACCGAGTCGCCGGTGTGCACGCCGACCGGGTCGACGTTCTCGATCGAGCAGACGACCACGACGTTGTCGACGCGGTCGCGCATCAACTCGAGCTCGTACTCCTTCCAGCCGAGGATCGACTCCTCCAGGAGCACCTCGGTGGTCGGCGAGTAGTGCAGGCCCGCGCCGGCGATCCGGCGCAGCTCCGCCTCGTCGTGCGCGATGCCCGAGCCCAGGCCGCCCATCGTGAAGGAGGGCCGGACGACCACCGGGTAGCCGAGCTCGGTGGCCGCCGCGAGGACCTCGTCCATCGTGTGCGCGATGACGCTGCGGGCGACGTCGGCGCCGCACCGCTCGACGACGCCCTTGAACGCCTGACGGTCCTCGGCGAGGTGGATCGATGCGGTGTTCACGCCGATCATCTCGACGCCGTAGCGCTCGAGCACGCCGCGCTCGTCGAGCGCGATCGCGGTGTTCAGGGCGGTCTGGCCGCCGAGCGTCGGCAGGATCGCGTCGGGCCGCTCCTTGGCGATGATCGCCTCGACGACCTCCGGGGTGATGGGCTCGATGTACGTGGCGTCGGCGAACTCCGGGTCGGTCATGATCGTGGCCGGGTTGGAGTTCACGAGGATCACGCGCAGGCCCTCGGCGCGCAGCACGCGGCACGCCTGCGTCCCGGAGTAGTCGAACTCCGCGGCCTGCCCGATGACGATCGGCCCGGAGCCGATCACGAGCACGCTGGACAGGTCAGTGCGACGAGGCATCGGACTCCTTGCGGGAAGCGCGGGACGTCATGAGGTCGACGAACCTGTCGAACAGGTACCCGGCGTCGTGCGGGCCGGCCGCTGCCTCCGGGTGGTACTGGACGGAGAAGGCGGGCAGGTCGAGGCACTCGAGGCCCTCCACCACGCCGTCGTTGAGGGCGAGGTGCGAGACGACGACGCGGCCGTAGCGGCCGCCGTCGTACGGGGCGGTGGACTCCCCTTCGGTGGGCGCGTCCACGGCGAACCCGTGGTTGTGCGCCGTGATCTCCACGCGGCGCGTGCGACGGTCCATCACCGGCTGGTTCACGCCCCGGTGGCCGTAGGCGAGCTTGTAGGTGCCGTACCCGAGGGCCCGGCCGAGCAGCTGGTTGCCGTAGCAGATGCCGAAGAACGGGATCCTGCGGTCGAGGACCTCCCGCAGCAGCTCGACCTCGTGCACGGCGGCGGAGGGGTCGCCGGGCCCGTTCGAGAAGAAGACTCCGTCGGGCTCGAGCGCGAGCACCTCGGCGACCGTGGCCGTCGCGGGGACCACGTGCGTGCGCACGCCGCGCTCGGCGAGGCGCTGCGGGGTCATGGACTTGATGCCCAGGTCCACGGCGACGACGGTCGCGACGACCTGCGTGCCGCTGGCCGGGCCGCGCACCGGTTCGACCGTGTAGCGCTCCGTCGCCGAGACCTCGCGCGCCAGGTCGGCCCCGGCCATCGGCGGAGCCGCCACGACCACGTCCAGCAGGCCCTGGTCGGTGAGGCGGCGACCGGCGTCGTCCACGAGGCCGGGTCCGGAGAAGATGCCCGCCCGCATGACGCCCCGCTCGCGCAGGTGGCGGGTCAGCGCGCGGGTGTCGATGTCGGAGATGCCGACGACCCCCTGGGCGACGAGCTCGTCGGTGAGGCTGCGCCGGGCACGCCAGCTCGACGGCCGCAGCGCGGGGTCGCGCACGACGTAGCCGGCGACCCAGATCCGGCTCGACTCGGGGTCCTCGTCGTTCACGCCGGTGTTGCCGATGTGCGGCGCCGTCATCACGACGATCTGGCGGTGGTAGGACGGGTCGGTGAGCGTCTCCTGGTAGCCGGTCATGCCGGTGTTGAAGACGATCTCCCCGACGGTCGTCCCGAGCGCGCCGAAGGCGCGGCCGGCGAACACCCGGCCGTCCTCCAGGACCAGGACTGCCTCGGGCGCGGTCATGCGGGACTCCCCTCGGTCGGTGCTGCTGCGTCGGTCTCGTCCGGGTGGCCGTCGGTGGGCGCGTCGACCGGGTCGGCCGCCTGTGCCGAGCGGACGGCCTCCAGGAGCAGCCCGGCGTCGTCGGGGTGCCGCGGGAGCAGCCCCGTGTCGAGCGCGACGCCGTCGAGCGTCCAGCGCACGACGACCACCCGCTGGGCGCCGACGGCCGTGCCGGCCATGCCCGAGGCGCGGGTCACCGCGGCGATCGACCAGGTCGGCACGAACAGGTCGGCCGACCCGACCCGTCGCACCAGGACGCCCTCGTCGTGCACCTCGACGTCGGCCGCGGCGCGTACGGCGAGCCCGTGGGCCGCCACCCGCGCGAGGCGGTCGTCGGCCACCGCGGTCGACAGGTAGGTCACCTCGAGCGGCCCCAGTCGCGGCTCGCCCAGCGCGGGCACCTCCGGCAGTGCCGGGACCACGGCACTCGCCCGAGCAGCCCGGCGCCGCCACCCGAGCCGCATCGCGGCGTAGGCGACGACGACGATCCCGGCCAGGATCGCGATCTTGACCGGGTCGCTCACCGCGCGGCCTCGGCCGGGGCGACGGGGCGGGAGTCGAGGACCGTCGGCCGACCGCGCAGGAAGGTCACGACCACCCTGCCGGACAGCTCGATCCCGACGTACGGCGTGTTCCGGCTCAGGCTCGCGAGGTCCGCCGGGTCGACCGTCCAGCGCGCCGCGGGGTCCACGAGGACGACGTTGGCCGGTTCGCCGACGGCCAACGGCCGTCCCTGCGCCTGCGGCCCGGAGTCGGTGCGGCCGATCCGCGCCGGCGCCGCGGACATGACGCGCGCCACGTCCGCCCAGGTCATGCGCCCCGGATCGACCATCAGCGTCTGGACGACCGCCAGCGCCGTCTCCAGGCCGAGCATCCCGAACGCGCCGCCGGCCCACTCGCAGTCCTTGTCCTCGCGCGTGTGCGGCGCGTGGTCGGTGCCCACGGTGTCGATGGTCCCGTCGGCGAGGCCGGCGCGCAGCGCCTCGGCGTCCTCCGCGGTGCGCAGGGGCGGGTTCACCTTGTACAGCGGGTCGTAGGTGCGGGCCAGCTCGTCGGTCAGCATGAGGTGGTGCGGCGTCGCCTCCGCGGTGACCGCGATGCCGCGCGACTTCGCCCACCGGATCAGGTCCACCGAGCCCGCGGTCGACACGTGCAGGACGTGCAGGCGGGAGCCGACGTGCTCGGCCAGGAGCACGTCCCGCGCGATGATCGCCTCCTCCGCCACGGCCGGCCACCCGGCGAGGCCCACCTGGGCGGACACGACGCCCTCGTGCATCTGGGCGCCCGAGGTCAGGCGCGGCTCCTGGGCGTGCTGGGCGATGACGCCGTCGAACGCCTTGACGTACTCCAGGGCCCGGCGCATGAGCACCGGGTCGTGGACGCACTGGCCGTCGTCGGAGAAGACGCGGACGCGCGCTGCCGAGTGCGCCATCGCACCCAGCTCGGCCAGCTGCGTCCCGGCCAGGCCGACGCTCACGGCTCCGACGGGGTGGACGTCGCACCAGCCCGCGTCCCGCCCCAGGCGCCACACCTGCTCGACGACTCCCGCCGTGTCCGCGGTGGGCGAGGTGTTCGCCATCGCGTGCACCGCGGTGTACCCACCGAGCGCGGCCGCGAGCGTCCCGGTGGCCACCGTCTCGGCATCCTCCCGGCCCGGCTCCCGCAGATGCGTGTGGAGGTCCACGAGGCCCGGCAGGGCGACGAGGCCGTCGCCGTCGACGACGTCCGCGCCCGACGCCTGCCCGGACGCCTCCGCACCGAGCGCGACGATGCGTCCGTCGGCGACCAGGACGTCCGTCCGGTCTCCCCCGAGCGGGGCGACCCCACGGAGCAGCCAGGTCCTGTCCGTCGCGCTCACAGTGCCTCCCTCTCGCCCGCCAGGAGCGTGTACAGCACGGCCATCCGGACCGCGACGCCGTTCGTGACCTGCTCGACGATCACCGCGCGCGGGGAGTCCGCCGCGTCTGCGGAGATCTCCAGGCCCCGGTTCATGGGTCCGGGGTGCATGACGATCGCGTGGTCCGGGAGCATCGCCAGCCGGCGCGCGTCCAGACCGTACTGCCGGGTGTACTCGAGCGCGCTCGGGAAGAACCCCGTGCCGCCGCCCGCGGCACCGCCCGCGCCGCCCATCCGTTCGCGCTGGACGCGGAGCATCATGATCGCGTCGGGGGCGTCCTCGGAGAGCACCTCGTCCAGGTGGTAGGACGTGGCGCACGGCCACGCCTGCACGCCCACCGGCAGCAGGGTCGGCGGTGCGACGAGCGTCACCCGCGCACCGAGCGTGTGCAGCAGGTCCACGTTCGACCGCGCCACCCGCGAGTGCAGCACGTCGCCGACGACCGCGACGTGCAGCCCGTCGAGGGCGCGGCCCAGACCCGCATCGCCCGCTCCGACGAGATGCCGCCGCAGGGTGAACGCGTCGAGCAGGGCCTGCGTCGGGTGCTGGTGGGTCCCGTCGCCGGCGTTGACGACCGCGGAGGCGACCCAGCCGGAGTACGCGAGGCGGTGCGGGGCGCCGGAGGCCTGGTGCCGCACGACCACGGCGTCAGCACCCATGGCCTGCAGCGTGAGGGCCGTGTCCTTGAGCGACTCGCCCTTCGACACGCTCGAGCCCTTGGCGGAGAAGTTGATCACGTCGGCCGACAGCCGCTTGGCCGCCGTCTCGAACGAGATCCGGGTGCGCGTGGAGTCCTCGAAGAACAGGTTGACCACCGTGCGCCCGCGCAGCGTCGGGAGCTTCTTGATCTCGCGCTCCTGCGTCGCCGCCATGCCGGCGGCCGTGTCCAGCAGGGCGACGGCGGCGGACCGGTCCAGGTCCGCCGCGCTCAGCAGGTGCCTCATCGGTCGCTCCCCGTCCGACCGGCGTCGGCGACGGTGGCATCGGTGCGTCCGCCCTCGATGCGCACCGAGTCGGCGCCGTCCACCTCCGCCAGGCGCACCCGCACCGCCTCGCTCACCGATGTCGGGAGGTTCTTGCCCACGTAGTCGGCCCGGATCGGCAGCTCCCGGTGGCCGCGGTCGACGAGCACCGCGAGCTGGACCAGGCGCGGGCGACCGAGGTCGGCGACCGCGTCCAGGGCGGCGCGGATCGTGCGGCCCGAGTACAGGACGTCGTCCACGAGCACGACGACGCGGTCGTCCAGGTCGGTCAGGCCGGCCGGCAGCTCGGTGCGCCCGATGGACCTGGTGGGGTGCCGGCGCAGGTCGTCGCGGTACATCGTGACGTCGAGCGAGCCGACCAGGGCGGTGGCGTCGACGCCGGGCTCGACGGCGGCGACGCGGGCCGCGAGCCGCTGGGCCAGGGGCAGGCCGCGCGTCGGGATGCCCAGGAGGACGAGGCCGGCGGCACCCTTGTTCCGCTCGAGGATCTCGTGGGCGATCCGGGTCAAGGCGCGGGTGATGTCGCCGCTGGAGAGGACCTCAGTGCCCGGAACGGCGTCCGGGTCTGGTGCGTGCTGGGCGTCACCGGTGGCGTGCGCCACGGGGACCTCCTTCCCCGCCTCACAGGACGGTGTTAAAGGACGTCTGTCGGAGCGACAGACTACTGCCAGCGCCGGACGGCGCCGTCGTCGGCGTGCGGGCGGCCCCCCGGACGATCACCATGTGGACATGACGCTCCCCGTCAACACCGCGGTGGCGCTCGCCCGACGTTGGGCGGCGGCCCGCGGCGAGGACCCGGGCAGCGTGCGCCTCGCCGCCCTCGTGGCCGACCCTGACGGGCTCGACCTCGCCGTGCGCTTCGTCGACCGGGTCGTACGGCCCGAGGACCCACGGGTGGCGGCACGCGAGCTCGCGCGGCTGCGCCGGCACCCGGGCTCGGGGACGACGGCCCTCGGCGGGGTGGACCGCGCCCTCCTCGCCGCGGGGTCCCTCGCCGCGCCCCTGGCCCCCGCGGTCGTGGTACCGCTCGCCCGGGCCCGCCTGCGGGCGCTCGTCGGGCACCTGGTCGCCGACGCCGGGCCGGGCCTCGGGCCGCACCTGGCGACCATCCACGCGCAGGGCTTCCGCACGAACCTGAACCTGCTGGGCGAGGCGGTCCTGGGCGAGGCGGAGGCCCGGCGGCGCATGCGCCGGGTGGCGACGCTGGCGGCGCGACCCGATGTCGACCACGTGTCCGTCAAGGTCTCCTCGGTCGCGAGCCGCCTGAGCCCCTGGGCGCTCGACGCCGACGCCGAGCGCATCCGGTCGCGACTGCGGGTGCTCGCGGCGTCCGCAGCCCGGCACGACGCGGCGCTGACGGTGGACATGGAGGAGTACCAGCACCTGCACCTCACGCTCCGGGCATTCTGGGGCCTCCTGGAGGACCCCACGCTGCACGACGCGCGGCTCGGCCTCGCCGTCCAGGCCTACGTCCCGGACGCGCTCGCGGTCGTCGACGAGATCACGGACCGGGCGTTCGCCCGTGTCCGGGCCGGCGGCCGGCCGGTGACGGTCCGGCTGGTCAAGGGGGCGAACCTCCCGATGGAGCACGTCGACGCCGAGCTGCACGGCTGGCCACCGGCGCCGTACGCGACCAAGGCGGAGACCGACGCCTCGTACGTCCGGCTCCTCGACCGCACGCTGGACGCGGCACGCACACCGGCGGTGCGGGTGGGCGTGGCCAGCCACAACCTCTTCCACGTCGCCCTCGCGCACGTGCTCGCGACGGACCGCGGCGTGCGTGACGCGATGCATGTCGAGATGCTCCTCGGGATGGCGCCGGCCCAGGCCCGCGCCGTCCTGCGCGACGTGGGCACCGTGCGCCTGTACACGCCCGTGGTCGCCCGGCAGGACGCCGACGTCGCGATCGCGTACCTCGTGCGACGGCTCGAGGAGACCGCGGCGGAGCAGAACGTCGTGCGCGCGCTCCTGGCGGACGACGACGCCGCCCTCGACGCGCACGAGGCCGCCTTCCGCGCCTCGGTGCAGGACGCGCCCTCGGTCGGCAGCCGTCCCCGTCGCCGTACGCACCCGCCGTCGCCCCTCCCCTCGCCCCCCGACGCCCGGCCGGGCCGCGCGGGCTTCGCGAACGCTGCGGACACCGACCCGGCCGACCCGGCGACGGCCGTGTGGGCAGCAACCGCGCTGGCGCACCGGGTCGACGTCCCGCCGCCCGTCCCACTGAGGTCCGTGGCCGACGTCGACGCCGCGGTCGGCCGCGCCGTGGCCGCTCGCGCGTCGTGGGCGGCCACGCCGTCGCGGGAGCGGGCGGCCTTCCTGATGCGGGTCGCCGATGCGCTCGAGAACCGCCGCGCCGACCTCCTGTCGGTCATGGCGCACGAGGCGGGCAAGACCCCGGCGGAGGCAGACCCGGAGGTCAGCGAGGCCGTCGACTTCGCGCGGTACTACGCCGACCGGGCGCTCGACCTCGCGGACGGCGTGGTGCCGGGCGCGCGGTTCCGCCCCGGCGGCGTCACCGTGGTCACGCCGCCCTGGAACTTCCCGGTCGCCATCCCCGTCGGCTCCGTCCTGGCCGCGCTCGCCGCCGGCTCGCCGGTGCTCGCCAAGCCCGCGCCACAGACGCCCCGCTGCGCCGCCCTCGCGCTCGGGGCGGTGCAGCAGGTGCTCGACGACGCGGGAGCGCCGCCCGGCGTCCTCCAGGTCGTCACCGCGCCGGAGGACGAGGTGGGGCGGCGCCTCGTCGCCCACCCCGAGGTCGCCCGCGTCCTGCTCACGGGATCCATCGAGACGGCGCGGCTCTTCGCCTCCTGGCGCGAGGACCTCGACGTGCTCGCGGAGACGTCCGGCAAGAACGCGATCGTGGTGACACCGTCGGCCGATGTCGACCTCGCGGTGGCCGACGTCGTGCGGTCCGCGTTCGGCCATGCCGGGCAGAAGTGCTCCGCAGCGTCGCTCCTCATCCTCGTCGGGTCGGCCGGCTACTCGGCGCGACTGCGCCGCCAGCTCGCCGACGCCGTGCGCAGCATCGCGGTCGGCCCCGCTACCGACCCGGCGACGGCGATGGGACCGCTCGTGGAGCCGGCGTCGGGAAAGCTGCTCCGCGCGCTCACGACGCTGGACCCCGGTGAGCGCTGGCTCGTGCGACCGCGGCGCCTGGACGACGCGGGCCGGCTCTGGACCCCGGGGGTCAAGCACGGAGTCCGGCCGGGCTCGTTCTTCCACCTCACCGAGTGCTTCGGACCCGTCCTGGGAGTCATGCACGCCCCGACGCTCGAGCAGGCCGTCGCGCTGCAGAACGCCGTGCCCTTCGGGCTCACCGGAGGGCTGCACTCCCTCGACGAGGACGAGATCGCCCGGTGGCTCGACCGCGTCGAGGTCGGCAACGCCTACATCAACCGGCACATCACCGGCGCGATCGTCCGGCGTCAGCCGTTCGGCGGCTGGAAGGCCTCGACCGTCGGCCCGGGGGCCAAGGCCGGCGGTCCGCACTACGTCGCCCAGCTGGGCACCTGGTCCGACGCGGACGACGTGCCCACCGACGACGAGGGCTGGCTCGCCTGGGCCGCCGCCGACGACGCCCGCGCCTGGTCGGACCTCGGACGCCCCGTCGACCCGTCCGGGCTCGCGTCCGAGGCGAACGTCCTGACCCACCGTCCGATCCCGCACCTCACGCTCCGGGTGGGCGACGACGCCCGGGAGCGAGAGGTGCGCCGGGTGCTCGCCGCCGCGCGCCTCGTCGGGGTCCCCGTCACCGTCTCCCCGGCGCCCGACGAGCCGCACGAGGCGTTTGCCGCCCGGGTGCGCGAGGGGGACGTCGTCGGTCGCCTGCGCGCCGTCGGCCGCTGCCCGGGTCTCGCGGCCGCGGCCCGGACCCGGGCGGGCGAGGTCGCGCTCCTCGACGGTCCGGTGCTCGCGAGCGGGCACCGGGAGCTGCTCACCGTGCTGCGCGAGCAGTCGGTGAGCCGCACCAACCACCGGTTCGGTCATCGTCCGCGTTCACCTCTTCGTGACACTCGGGCGAATCACCTCATGTAGGGGGCGATCTGCGCCGATAGTTGCCCTGTGGGTGGATCCATGCCGTCCTGGCTCACCGTCGTCCAGTGCGTGGTGGCCGGCGTCGTCGTGGGGCTCGTCGCCATGGAGACCGGCGCCTGGCGCGGTGAGCTCCGGCGCAGCGGGCTGCGCTGGGGCAGCGCGTGGACCCTCGCCCTCGCCGGGGTCTGCCTGGGCAACGGCCTGTACCCGCTGGTCGGTTCCGCCGCCGCGGCCGAGGCCCTCCTCTTCGCCCGCTTCGTCGCTTTCGCCGCGGCGATCGTGCTCGCGCTGCCCGCCGTGCGGGCCTACGCCTCGGGCCCCCGGGTCCGCGTGCTGGGGACCGTCCTCCTGGCGTGGTTCGCCGCGGCCGGCGTCCTGTGGTGGACGACGCCGATCCTCGTCACCGAGGTCGCCGTCGGCGGCCTGCCGGTCTACGGCCCGCTCATGCCCGTCGTGGAGCTGCTCCCCGTCGCTCTCGTGGGCGTCTACGTGCTGCGCGCCGTGCGCGGCCTGGAGGTGACCAGCGCCGGATCCGCCATGGCCGCCGGCTCCGTCGCGGCCGTCGTCGCGGTCGTCGTCGGCGCGGTCGCCCCCGCGTCGGCGGGCACGGAGACCCTGCGCGGGCTGTGGGTCGTCCCGCTCGTCGCCGGTCTGGAGGTGCTCGCGGCGTCGCGCGTCGGCGCCGTGCGCCGTGCAGCTCACCGCCGCGCGCGGATGCGGGACGTGATCGCCTCCGTCTCGAACGCGGCGTGGCTCGCGCACACCCCTGAGGAGCTCCTCGAGACCGCGCGGGCGGCCAGCAGCGAGCTGCTCGGCGACCCGTCCGTCCGGGGCACCCTGCGGCCGCTCTCGCGGGACCGCTTCGTCACGGAGTTCTACTCGGCCGACGGCCGCAGCCTCCTGCCGGACGAGCAGTCATTCCTGCGTGACCTCGCGCGCGTGGTGTCGAGCGCCGCCGAGCGCACCACCCTGACCGCCAAGCTGCGTGACGCCGCCTACACCGACGCGCTCACCGGCCTGCACAACCGGCCGGCTCTCGACAGCCGCCTCGCGGCGGTCCTCGGCAAGGCCGAGGTGGAGAGCACGCGCGTCGGCATCCTGTTCTGCGACCTGGGCGGGTTCAAGCACGCGAACGACATGCGCGGCCGCGAGTGGGGCGACCGACTGCTCCGCCGCGTCGCCGCCCAGCTCACCGACGCCGTCGGGCCGGGCGCCTTCGTGGCCCGCCACGGGGGCGACGACTTCGTCGTCGTCATCGAGCGGGCGCCGGACGACACCGAGCTGCTCGCCCTGGCCAGCCGCGTGCACCACCGGTTCGAGTACCTCGCCCGCCGGGTGCCCGCGACGCCGCTCACGATCGGTGTGGCCGCGTGGCGGCCCGGCCAGGTCAAGGACGTCGATGCGCTCGTGCGTGGGGCCGACCTCGCGATGATCGCCGCCAAGCGCGAGGGCACGGGCGCCGCGTTCTACGACGACCGGCTGCGGGCGGAGTTCCACGAGCGCACGACGAAGCGCCGCGAGCTCGAGGACGCGGTGGGCTCGGGCGGCATCGTCGTGCACTTCCAGCCGCTCACCGACGCCGAGACCCTCGAGGTCGTCGGGCTCGAGGCCCTCGCCCGGTGGCAGCGGCATGGCGAGCTCGTCCTCCCCCAGGAGTGGCTGCCGCTCGCCGAGGAGACCGGGCTCATCGTCGAGATCGGGCGCCAGGTGTTCGCGGCGGCGCGGACGGCATCGGAGAAGTACGACCTGCCGGTCGCGGTGAACGTCGCCGCCCGCCAGCTCGACGAGGCCGACTTCGTGCGCCACGTCGAGCAGTCCTGGGGCCCCGGCGCCTGGCGCCGCCTCACGATCGAGGTCACCGAGAGCGCCCTGCTGCACGACGACGCGCACGCACGGGCCGCGCTCGCGACGCTGGCCGCCCGCGGCGCGCGCATCGCGCTCGACGACTTCGGCACCGGCTACAACTCGCTGTCCCGGCTCGCCGAGCTGCCCGTGCACGTCATCAAGGTCGACCGCTCGTTCGTGCACGCCTCGGACACCCCGGAGGGGCGCGCGATCCTGCGCGCGGTCCTCGCCGTGGCGCGCGCCCACGGCCTCGACGTCGTCGCCGAGGGCGTGGAGCGCGCGGAGGAGCTCACGACGCTCGTCGGGATGGGCGTCGGCACGGTGCAGGGCTTCATGCTGGGCCGCCCGGCGCCGACGCTCCCGATCCGCGGGCGGCGGCCCGGGACCGGTGAGATCGAGGCCGTGAACCCCGCGCGACTGCCGCAGCGGCAGCAGCCGCTGACCCCGGCGGCCAGCACCTGAGCCCGACGCGCGGGCTCAGGCCAGCAGCGTCGGCTTCAGCTCGACGAGCCGGCCGAGCAGGCCGTTGACGAAAGCCGGGGAGTCGTCGGTCGACAGGGCCCGTGCGAGCTCGACCGCTTCGTCGACCGCGACGGCATCGGGCACCTCGTCCCGGAACAGCACCTCGTAGGTGCCGATCCGCAGGACCGCCCGGTCCACGGCCGGCATCCGCTCGAGCGTCCACCCGCGCGAGTACGTGCTGATCAGCTCGTCGATCTGCCCCAGGTGCTCCGCGACACCCTCGACCAGGTCGGCCGCGTACTGCGGCAGCGCGGTCTGCGTGCCGGGCGTCGTCAGCCGCTCGGCGAGCACGTCGAGCAACGGTCGCCCACGCTGGTCCGCCTCGAAGAGGACGTCGACGGCGCGCTTGCGGGCCTTGCTGCGGGCGGCCACCTCAGTCGTTCACGCGACCCAGGTACGACCCGTCGCGCGTGTCGACGCGCACCTTCGTGCCGGCCTCGAGGAACAGCGGGACCTGGATCTCGGTGCCGGTCTCGAGCGTGGCGGGCTTGGTGCCGCCGGTCGACCGGTCGCCCTGCAGGCCGGGCTCGGTGTAGGTGATCTCGAGCACGACTGCGGCGGGGAGCTCGACGTAGAGCGGCGAGCCCTCGTGGGTCGCGACGATCGCGGACTGGTTCTCCAGAAGGTACTTCGCGGCGTCACCGACGACGGTCTCGCTCACGTGGAGCTGGTCGTAGGTGCTGGTGTCCATGAAGACGAAGTCGCTGCCGTCCTTGTACAGGTACTGCATCTCGCGCTTGTCGACGTTCGAGGTCTCGACCTTCACGCCGGCGTTGAACGTCTTGTCGACGACCTTGCCCGTGAGCACGTTCTTGAGCTTGGTGCGCACGAACGCGCCGCCCTTGCCGGGCTTGACGTGCTGGAACTCCACGACGGTCCAGAGCTGGCCGTCGATGTTGAGCACGAGGCCGTTCTTCAGGTCGTTGGTCGTGGCCACGGTGAGGTCTTCCTGGTCGACGGGAGGAGGGTCCGGCGGGCGACGGGTGGCCGCCCACGCACGGGGCGCAGGGAAGTCTAGCGGTCGTCCGCCCGGGGTGCGGTCGGTGGCGACCCGCGGGCTCAGGCCCCGATGACGGCCGCGCCGGCCACCCCGACGGCGGCAGCCCAGAGCAGGGAGGTCAACGACCCGATGACGAACCGCTCGGAGGCCCCGGGGTTCTCCCGCAGCTCGGGGTAGCGCCCGAGGCCCTTGACGGCGATGACGAAGGCGACGGCGGACGGGTAGCCGAGCAGGACGGCGCCGGTGACCGCGGTCCGCTCGAGCAGGCCGATCCAGGTGCCTCCGCGCAGGGCGGCGCGCGCCGTCGGCCCGGTGGGACCGTCCCCGCCGTCGGCCAGCGCCTCCGATGTCGCCCCCGCCTCGGCGCCGGAGGCGTCGGCG
>JAEZZV010000060.1 GCA_023418375.1 Actinomycetes bacterium
GGCCGGCGCCGTCCTGCGCGCCCTGGCCCCCACCGTGTCGCCGGAGGCCCACCCGCGCGACCTGTCCGAGGGCGGCCGGCTCGCCCTCGCCCTGGCCGTGCAGCTCGCCGCGCGCCCCCGCGTCCTCCTCCTGGACGAGCCGACGCGCGGGCTGGACTACCCCGCCAAGCGCCGCCTCACGGCGCTCCTCCACGAGCACGCCGCCGGCGGGGGCGCGGTGGTCCTGTCGAGCCACGACGTCGAGTTCGTCGCCGAGACGGCGACCCGCGCCCTGGTCCTGGCCGGGGGTGAGGTGGTCGCGGATGGGCCGGCGAGCGAGGTGCTGACCGCCTCGCCGACGTTCGCGCCCCAGGTCGCCCGCATCCTGCACCCGGTTCCGGTGCTCACGGTCGCCGAGCTCCAACGCCTGGCGGGAGCGGCCTCGTGACGCGCGGCTCCGGGCGCGCGCGCGGGGTGCGCACGGTCCTGGTGCTGGCGCTCGCGTCCGTGACGGGCGTCGTGGCCTTCGCGTGGCCCCTGGTCGTCCGCGCCGACGGCGCGCTGGCCCAGTCGGAAGCCGCACCCGTGGTGCTCGCCGCGGTCCTCGTCGCCGTCCTCGCGGTGGTGGCGGTCGCGCTGGACGACGGGCACCTGGACGCCAAGGCCGTGGCCGTCCTCGGCCTCCTGGCCGCCGTGGGTACGGTCCTGCGTCCGCTCTCCGCCGGGACCGCAGGCGTCGAGCTCGTGTTCCTCACCATCGTGCTCGGCGGGCGCGTCTTCGGCCCGGCCTTCGGCTTCGCGCTCGGTTCGATCACGATCGTGGCCTCCGCGCTCGTGACGGGCGGCGTCGGTCCGTGGTTGCCGTTCCAGATGCTCGGTGCCTCGTGGGTGGGGCTGGGAGCGGGGCTCCTGCCGCGCGGCCTGCGCGGCAGGGCGGAGGTCGTGCTCCTGGCGACCTACGGCGCCGTGGCGGCAGCGGCGTTCGGCATCGCGATGAACCTCGCGTTCTGGCCCTTCCAGCTCGGGGCGGGCACCGGTCTGTCGTTCGTCGCCGGCGACCCGCTGGGTACGAACCTGCACCGCTTCTGGGTCTACAGCCTGGCGACGTCCCTGGGGTGGGACGTCGGCCGGGCCCTCACGACGGCCATCGGTCTGCTCCTGCTCGGCGCCCCGGCGCTGCGCGCGCTGCGCCGGACGGCCGCCCGTGCGCGCTTCGGCCCGGTTCCGGCCGGCGACCGGCCGGCGCGCCGTGTCGGTGCCCTGCGGGAGGCTCCGCCCAGCGTCCTGCAGGGGCACGTGGAGGTGTCCGGCGAGGTCGCCGCGCACAGTGTCGGCCACCTCGAGCCGGTGACACGCCGAACGGCGGGATGAGCCGGCACGCATCTGCGACGACGCGCGGCGGGTCCGTAGGCCGCTCACCTGCGGTTTCGCGGCAGAAGGGTGAAGGATGCGCTCGTTGGCACCACATCTTGCAAAGAATCATGTCGGTGGCACTACATATAGTGGTCACAGCCTTGTAAGTTAGGTGTCTCGGTGGCTCGCCCCGACGACGTGGACGGCGCGCTCGTGCGCGACGCCGACGTCGGCGCGATGACGCCGGACGGACGGATGGATGGGCCCAGCGCGGCCATGGATACTCCTGGGAAAGGGATCACAATGACGGAGACCTCGGCCGGCACCGGTCGGTCCGCACGCGGGGCAGGCGCCTCGAAGGGCCGGACCGCTGGACTCACGATCCAGCGCGTGTTCACCACGGAGGGCGTGCACCCGTACGACGAGGTCGCCTGGGAGCGCCGCGACGTCGCCCAGACGAACTGGAAGACGGGCGAGACGATCTTCGAGCAGAAGGGCGTCGAGTTCCCGGCGACCTGGTCGATGAACGCGACGACCATCGTCACGACGAAGTACTTCCGCGGCGCCGTCGGCACCCCCGCCCGCGAGTGGAGCCTCAAGCAGCTCATCGACCGCGTCGTGCTCACCTACGTCAAGGCGGGCCGCGAGTTCGGCTACTTCGCCGCCGAGGACGACGCTGTCGTCTTCGAGCACGAGCTCACCTGGATGCTGCTGAACCAGGTCTTCAGCTTCAACTCCCCCGTCTGGTTCAACGTCGGCACCCCGTCGCCCCAGCAGGTCAGCGCCTGCTTCATCCTGTCCGTCGACGACACCATGGACTCGATCCTGAACTGGTACCGCGAGGAGGGGATGATCTTCAAGGGCGGCTCGGGCGCCGGCCTGAACCTCTCCCGCATCCGCTCCAGCAAGGAGCTCCTCTCCTCCGGTGGCACCGCCTCGGGCCCCATCTCCTTCATGCGGGGTGCCGACGCCTCCGCGGGCACCATCAAGTCCGGCGGCGCGACCCGCCGCGCAGCGAAGATGGTCGTGCTCGACGTCGACCACCCCGACATCCGTGAGTTCGTCGAGACCAAGGCGCGCGAGGAGGACAAGATCCGCGCGCTCCGCGAGGCCGGGTTCGACATGGACCTCGGCGGGCGCGACATCGTCTCCGTGCAGTACCAGAACGCCAACAACTCCGTCCGCGTGACCGACGAGTTCATGCAGGCGGTGGAGGACGGTCGCTCCTTCGGCCTGCGCGCCCGGTCGACCGGCGAGGTCATCGACACCGTCGACGCCCAGGAGCTGTTCCGCTCGATCGCTCAGGCGGCGTGGGAGTGCGCCGACCCGGGCCTGCAGTACGACTCGACGATCAACGACTGGCACACCAGCCCTGAGGCCGGGCGGATCACCGCGTCGAACCCGTGCAGCGAGTACATGCACCTCGACAACTCCTCGTGCAACCTCGCTTCGCTGAACCTCATGAAGTTCCTGCGCGACGACGACACGTTCGACGTCGAGCGGTTCGAGCGGGCCGTCGAGCTGATCATCACCGCGATGGACATCTCCATCTGCTTCGCCGACTTCCCGACCGAGGCGATCGGCGTCACGACCCGCGCCTACCGGCAGCTCGGCATCGGGTTCGCGAACCTCGGCGCGCTGCTCATGGCCACGGGCCACGGCTACGACTCCGAGGGCGGCCGCGCGCTGGCGGCGGCGATCACGTCGCTCATGACCGGCACCGCCTACAAGCGGTCGGCCGAGCTGGCCGGCGTCGTCGGCACCTACGAGGGCTACGCGCGCAACTCCGCTGCGCACAAGCGTGTCATGCGCAAGCACGCAGCGGCGAACGACGACATCCGCACGCTCGGCGCCATGGACGCCGAGGTGCATGCGGCCGCCACGCGCGTGTGGGCCGATGGCAACCGCATCGGCGAGAAGACCGGCTGGCGCAACGCGCAGGCGTCGGTCCTCGCCCCCACCGGGACCATCGGCTTCATGATGGACTGCGACACCACCGGCATCGAGCCCGACTTCTCCCTCGTGAAGTTCAAGAAGCTCGTGGGTGGGGGCTCGATGCAGATCGTCAACCAGACGATCCCGCGTGCGCTGCGCCGCATGGGCTACGCGGAAGAGACCATCGAGGCGATCGTCGAGTACATCGCCGAGCACGGTCACGTGGTCGACGCTCCCGGGCTGCGCCCGGAGCACTACGAGGTGTTCGACTGCGCGATCGGCGAGCGGGCGATCTCCCCGCTCGGCCACGTGCGGATGATGGCCGCCGTCCAGCCGTTCATCTCCGGTGCCATCTCCAAGACGGTCAACATGCCCGAGACCGCCACCGTGGAGGAGATCGAGGAGATCTACTTCAAGGCCTGGAAGATGGGCATCAAGGCGCTGGCCATCTACCGCGACAACTGCAAGGTCGGGCAGCCGCTCTCGGACGGCAAGGCCAAGCCCGCGAGCGAGCCTGCGCCGGCCCCCGTGGCGGAGACCGCGCCGGTGCGCGCGACCCGCAAGCGCCTGCCGCGGCAGCGCGAGTCCAAGACCACGTCGTTCACGGTGGGGGGTGCCGACGGCTACATCACGGCGGGCTCGTACCCGGGTGACGGCCTCGGCGAGGTCTTCCTCAAGCTCGGCAAGCAGGGCTCGACCCTGGCCGGTGTGATGGACGCCTTCTCGATCGCGATCTCCGTGGCGCTCCAGTACGGCGTGCCGCTCGAGACGTACGTCGAGAAGTTCACGAACATGCGGTTCGAGCCGGCGGGTATGACCGACGACCCGGACATCCGCATGGCGCAGTCGATGATGGACTACATCTTCCGGCGTCTGGCGTTGGACTACCTGCCCTTCGAAACCCGCTCCGCGCTCGGGATCTTCACGGCGACGGAGCGCGCCCGGCAGCTGAAGACGGGCTCCTACGCACCGGCCGACGACGAGACCGCACCTGACCAGGGCGGCGTGCCGACCGCAGGCGTCACGGCTGCGCCCGCCGCAGCCCCGGCTGCGGCCGCTGCGCCGGCCGCCCACCTCGGGACCGGGACGGGCAACGCCCACTCCTCCGCCGAGCTGGTCGAGCTGAAGCTCGGTCGTACGGCCGACGCCCCGTTGTGCCTGTCCTGCGGCATCAAGATGCGGCCCTCGGGCTCCTGCTACGTCTGCGAGGGCTGCGGCTCGACCAGCGGCTGCAGCTGAGTCCGTCCTCGGCGCGTGCCGGTGGGCCCGGTCCTCGTCCGAGGGCCGGGCCCACCGGCGTCCGTGGCCGCGCCAGGGCGCCGTCCGGACATCCCGGCACGGTCAGGGCGTCCGCGGCGTGTCCCGACATCTCGCGAGCGGCCGGACAACGGCGCGGTTGCGACCGGTTCCGCCGCCGAACGCGACCGCACGGTGAGCAGGGTCTGACCCGAGTGGTGCCGGTTGAGCACGAGATCACCCGGGTGGTTCCTCAGGTCCGGGCCCCGATGCGCCGACATGCACGGGGTAGGTGTGCGTCGACCCGGCGCGCGTACCGACCGGCGGACCTGGCGAGGAACCATCGACATGGCGTCAGCAGAGCAGCCGCTCACGCGGCGCGAGCTGCACCGTGCCCAGGCGTCCGCCCACCGACGCCCGCCGCGCCCGACCGCCATCGGCTCTGCCACGCGCCGCTCCGGCCGTCCGCGTGTCCGGCGCCTCACGCTCCGGCTCTCGTTCGAGGCCGTCGCCGCGGCGACGGCCGTCGCCTTCCTCGGCGGCGCCGTCACGGGCGTGGCGATCGAGACGACTGACCGGCAGGCACGGGCGGTCGCCGAGCAGGTCCAGGC